>REDV01000099.1 GCA_007695365.1 Cryomorphaceae bacterium
CCGCCAACGGTAAACATTTGCTGTTTTTTGGGTGTAACCAGCAGTACCACCGGCGAAAACCTGCCGCGTCGCACCACCTGACCGCCCAGGGTATCGGGGGCTACCCACCTGAAAATCCTTCCGCTGGGCGCAAAGCCTTCCTGCACATAATCGCCGTTACCCTCACCCACGTTGGAGAAAGACAACCTGAACCGCGCAAGCTCAGCATCGGTGCTGTACACAAACACGCTGTCGTAGCCGAGGCTATCGGTCATGAGGTAGAGCACCTGCTCTGCGTTAAAGGGCACACTGTCAATGGCGGGCACCACCGCGTTTTGAATATCGTTCCCGATGCCCGCCAGAAAAGCGCGATCTTCGGGGGTAAGATCCTGCAGCAGGGGTTGATTTTTGGCGTCCTGCTCAGAATAGACATTGACGTACGCGTCAAATTTCTCGGTGTTTACGCCTGCCGATGCCTGAAACATGGTTCGCGAGAAATTGCGTTCGGAATATTGAAATTCCACCGTGATTCGGCGGTCTTTGGTGATGAGCTGCTGAGGGGTAAAGATGATTTCGGCTGAGTTGTAGTCTATGATGTAGTCGTATTCCTGACCGCGTTGCAGCAAGCGGCCATCGATGTACACGTTTTCGGTACCGGCCAGCACAATGATAAAATCCTCGCCGTCGGCACCGCGCAAACGGTAGGGCCCCTGGTTTCCCTCCTGCCCGAGAACCTGGTTTCGGGCCCACTTACCTTTGGAAATGGCTGCGCTTGCCTGGGTATACACCTGATTGTTTTTGGCAGACTCGGTCTTATCGTTGTTCAGCGGACGCACGGTTTCGAACAGGGCTCCCTGCGCACGTTTGAAATAGGTCATAAAGTACCCGTCGGCGGGTCTGCGAAGCTGAAAATCTCCCACCGTGAGTTTGTTCTGTTCGTTAAAAAACTGGATAAACACCTGATCAAAATCCTGAAGCTGTGCGGTATTTCCCTCGGGCTGAATGGGGATGTTGTTGTCGGTTACAGATGCCAGTATGTTGATGTCGTCGGTGAGTTTGCCAGCCAAGGAGAGGTTCAGACCTGAGTTCACGGATAGGTCCTGGTTGTTTCCGAAGCCCACACCGCGGGTGATACTTCCGCTTTTCTCAAGGCCGCCAAATGAAAAAATGTTGTTGTCTTCCTTTAGGTCTTCGGGGCGATAAACGAAAGGATTCACACTCTCTTGCACCGCAGCTTCGATGCGCTCAGCCGATTTATGAAACTGCGGCTGGGTAAAAGCCAGCGGAAACACCCGGTAGTCGAGTCGCAGGGAATCACCGGGCAAAGACTCATCGAGCCACACAAACAGAGCCTCCACAGGGTCCAGTTCAAAGCGCTCGGTGCTTACGGTATCATGGCCCAGCAGCACCACAAAAGTCTCAGGCACGATGCTCAGGGTATCAATAACCAATGTATCGTTCTGGCTGATGGCAACATAATGGCTGCGCAGGTTGGAGAAGTCCTGTGCCAGGCAATCCACCACCGACCACAGCACCAACAGCACCGCAATTACACACCGACCAGAAAACCGCAACAAATCAATATTTAGAACTAAAGGTAAATCGAACCAATGGATTTTGGTGTAAGGGCAGGTTGGTTCGACTTTACTTACGCAGAAACAGGTGTAAAATTATGTTATTACGCCGCCGATTGGCCTTTCTTTTGTACCTTGTTGCAGTGCCAATCGCCCTGCGAACGGCGAACAATTGTATCTCTAAACGGGTTGATTTTATACTGATGACCATGCGAATCTTCTTTATTCTCTCATTGGTTTTTGCGCTGATATCTCACGACCTCAGCGCACAATCTGCTGCGCGACGAACTGCCCGTGAGCTCCTTAAGGAAGCCGACGTGTACCTACGTTTTGGCGATTGGTGGACAGCACTAGACAAATACACGTCGGCCATTAACGCCGATCAAACATTTGCCGAGGCTTACATGAAAAGAGCCTTGCTCAATGAGAAAATAGGCCGTTTTGAGGACGCCATGCGCGACTACAACCGAGCCATTGAAATCAACCCCTACTCGGAGTTTCACTACGACAGGCGGGCCAAACTCAAAATGGTTTCGGGCGATTACCGCGGAGCCATCGACGATATCACCACTGCCATTTCAATAGCCCCCGACAAACGTGAGTACCGTACCCGAAGGGTGGACGACTACATTGCCATCGGAGAGTACCAACGTGCGCTGGAAGACCTCGACACCCTTGCCGTGTACGACACAACGGATGTGCTGGACGATATGCGTATGGCACTCGCCCTTATGCTGATGGGCGAGTTCAAAGACAGCCGCGATATTCTCCGGAAAATCAATGATACGCACCCCCGGTTTTCGATGGCACACGACATGATTGGCTTGCTATACCTGCGCGAAGGTGAGTACAAGGATGCTGAGCGCGCCTTCACGCGAGCCATCTCATTGAACCCGGGCTTTGCGCTGGCCTACTACAACCGCTCTGTTGCTTACCGACTGATGGATCAACCCAAAAAAGCCATTGACGACCTAAACGAAGCCATTGAAATCGGGCGCAAGCCCTCCAGCGTATATTTCTCCAGAGCCATCATCCGCAAGGAAATGGGCGACCTCAAAGGCGCTAATGAGGATTACGGCCGTGCGTTGGACATGGACAGCACCTACACCGACGCGTTGTTTAACAGGGCTTTTACCCTGAAACTGCTGGGTGAATTTAATCACGCACTTGAAGACGCCATGGACCTGGTAGAACTGGAGCCCGAAAGCGCCGAAGCATGGAATCTCAAGGGCAACATCTACATGCTGTTCGGAAGGTATCAGGATGCCATTTCGGCGTACACCCGCGCCATCAACCTCAACCCCAACCTGCTGGATGCTTTTAGCAACCGCGGTGTAACGTATCTGATGATTCATCACCAGCGCATGGCCTGCAACGATCTGGAGCGCGGGGCGTCGGGCGGTCATGCAAAATCACAGGAACTGATGCAGTATTTCTGTGGGAACTGATGGGCCAGGCCTCAGGTAAGGACTGGTCTACAACGCTATTTGTTCAAATCCCTCCTGCTGTTTCGCCGTGTTAAAACCTATGGAATAGGCATAAGTTGAAGCCGGAAGAAAGGTAAGTTCCACACCCTTGGCCCGCTTCTTCCCCATGGTTTGAATGGTGGTAACGAGCGCGTCGCTGATCTGGTTCTCTGCACAAAAGGCCAACAGTGATTTCAATTTAGTTGGGTTTTCAAAATGCTGATCACTCCACTTTATTTCAAGTGCCCACGAAGGCTTCATATTCAATGGGTTCAAATGAACCATATCCACCTCACCCTGCGCCCAACGTGCGTAGTACGGAAGCATATTCTGGCGATGCATCCACTGTGCATAGACAGCTGTTTCAACAGACGCACCCATCATTTCATTTAATGGGTCAATAGGTGCAAAAAGCGCGCTGCGAATAGACGGATTGGTGAGGTAGATTTTGAATACGTTGTCGCGTTTAAAACGTTTTCCGCTTTGGTCAATTCGTCTCACGATACGGATCAGAAACGCAGCCTCGAGGTACGACAAGTACTTTTTGATTTTTGACTTGTTTACACCACTTTGCTTACTCAGGGCCTCAGGCGAAAACTCCTGGGCCGTATTGTACGCGATGGATGTAAAAAAAGCATTCAATTCCTGCACGTCCGTTATCCCATACAAGCTTGGTAGATCGCGTAGTAAAACTTTGTCCACCAGATCCTGACGTATAAAACGCTGTGGGTCTTTGCGCACCGCTTCCGAAAAAACAGCTTCAGGATAACCACCGTAGTGTATATAGTTCAAAAAATGCTCGTTGAACTGACGGATGTCCAAGGCTTCAAAAAAGGGTATTTCCCGGTTGGCATAAAGTATCTGTGCATGCTTAAGAATAGCTCCCAAGCCCTGCATTTCAATGAACTCATAGAAGGTAACCGGAGGCAGCAAAAAGTCTGAAAACCGCCCTGCTCCGCTTTCCTTGCTCTTGTACTGAAGTGTGGCCGCAGCTGATCCCGACACAACAAAACGCACATTTCTGTAACTGTCAACAAGGGTTTTCAGATGCACATCCCAATCACGCAGGTACTGAATCTCATCAAACACTACGTACCAACCCTCCTGATCATCAGGGAACCCGGCAGCAGCTTTTGCCAATGAAAAAAGCTCCTCCAGCCCCATACCGGTATAGACAGGACTTTCAATGGTGATGAAAATAATTTTGCGCGGCAACACTCCTTCTTCCAAAAGCGACTGAACCCAATGCTGAAGCAACACGGTTTTACCTACTCTACGCGGCCCCATTAGCACCACTGACCTGTTCACCTCGAGATTTCCAGCCAGCTTGCAGAAAGGTTGGAAATACATCCTGCGGGGCATGGAAGTGTAATGCTCGTCAACCCTGGCAGTGCTCCACCAGGGGTTTTCAAAACGCAGTCGGTCGAGCACTTGCTCTTTGGCTATTTTCCGCAACACAATTGTTTATTTCCTCCAAAAATACGAAATAAGCATCTTTCACGGAGCTTATTTTGGCTTTTTTCGCGATTTAAGCAAAAACAGAGGGATTTTAATGTTTAGTTGCGGAAATCGCAGAGACTAATTTACAGGCTCTATTCGCTCAATGACATCGCCTTCGCAAAGCTCCCAAACCACATCCATTCCGGATACCACCGCACCGATAATACTGTAACGTCCGTCGAGGTGCGGCGTGGTTCGATGGGTGATAAACCACTGGGTGCTTTCGGTGTCTTTTCCGGCCGATGCCATACCCACCACTCCGGGCCCGTAGTGAATGGGACTCAGCTCGGTGCGAAGCAATTCATTGCCGCTGCCGTAACCATCTCCCCGCGGACAACCTGCCTGCACCACAAAATTGGGAACCACGCGGTGAAACGCTTTTCCGTTGTAAAATCCCTGGTTCATCCATCGCAGGATGTTCGACACCGTGGCAGGCGCGTCCTGATCGAGCAGCACCACCCGAATGGTTCCGCGAGTGGTATGGATATCCAGTTCCGGATGGGCGCCGGATGCCGCCAGCTCCTCCCAGCGAATGGGCGCATAACTCAGTTCAGGCTGAGGCATGGCCCTATGGCCCTGTAATACACGCAGATCATTGAGAGCAAGCCAGGCTTCCACATCTTCGGGAAGAGTCATGGTATTCATCAACGGCAGGGCATCGAAATCTTCAAGGCATACCAACAACTCCTGTTGTTCGGCAAGGTGCTGCGCGAGCATGGCCACCATACCGGGGTCTGCACGCTGCCATACCTTGTCTGCGACGTGCTGCAACGGTTCACAACCCGGAGCGTTGTCCTTCCATCTGTACAATTGCACATTTAATGCCCGCGATGCCAACACAACATCGGGTTCGTGCAACAGGGAGTCAAGTACCGCATGAGCACCTTGCCACCAGCGCAAAGCGTGCATAAGGTGGAGTTTTTCGGGGGCATCTGAAACCTTCAATCTTCGGAGAAGTTCGTCGGGCTCTTCACCCGCGCGAAGCAGCGCTGCCAGCAAAGCGCTTCGCACCGAGGGCTCGGGATGCGCCACAGATTGCTGTCTTGCCCGCTGTATCGGCAGCAAATCGGGGTGTTCCACAAAAAAGCGCGCGGCCTCGTGAGCCACATTGGGGTTTCCGTCAAACAGGCTTTCTGCCACGGTTTCCTCACCCTGCCCTATTTGCGCCAGTGAGCGAATGGCGTGTACGCGCACCCCGGGGTGGCGGTCATGCACGGTAAGAGCCTCAAGCACTTCACGGCGGTCGGGAAGTTCGTGTTTTCCGAGCGCCAACGCAGCCGCCATGCGAACCTCTGCCGAAGGATCGGTTACGGCCACATTGAGCAGGCGCTCCAATCCACCCCAGGTTTCGGTAGCGGCAAAGCGACTGAAATACGACGCTGCGGCCAACCGCGAATCTTCAAAGTCGGAAGCGAGTACCGACGCCATCCACCGGGCATGGTCATCGTTTGTTGCCCCCCGCAGCGCAAGGTGATACATTCCCCATGCCATACCCGCCTCGTCGAACAAAAAGCGAGGCTGGTAATCCAACAGGAAATGGGCCGCCTCGGGCGAACCGGTTTTACCGAGGGCTTCCAGTGCTTCGGTGCGCACCACGGTGGTGGTGTCAGCCTGAATCAATTGTACCAGGGCAGGAGCGGCGTCCATATGAAAAAGCTGTCCCAACGCAAAGGCGGCCATCATGCGCACCTCTGGTTCGGCATCCCGCGACGCCCCGGCCAGGGCCTCAAGCGCGCCGATGTCCTGCACAGAGCCAAAAGCCATAACTGCTTCAGAGCGGTAGTAGGGGTCGTCGTGATCCAGGTAGGTCAACAAGGCACGGGTTTGCCGCAGGTGCTTCAGGTTGTGAATATCGCGGAGCTGCTCATCAGCCCATTTTCCGGGATCTCTGTCTGGCGCAGGGTAATCGTCGTGTTCGGAAGAACCACAAGCGCTTAGCACTGCCATGAAGCACCCCAGCCAAAACCATCGGTATTGCATATACAACATTTTGGCGCAAGGTAAGCCGAATGACCGACAAAACCCGCGGGCCACCTGAGATGTTAAACATCAAAAAGCACAAGCCACAGGCCTTTTCGCTACCTTCGCCACCATGATTTTTGTAACCGGCGGCACCGGCATTCTGGGAGCACAATTGCTCTGCGACCTCGCCCAACAGGGCCACAGCATTCGCGCCATGAAGCGGAGCACAAGCGATGTGGACTGGGTGAGAAAGGTGTTTCACTTTAACCAACTAGAAGACCTTTGGAACCGCGTTGAATGGGTGGATGGCGACCTGTTGGATATCATCGGTTTAGAGGAGCTGACAAGCGGCTGCACACAAGTGTATCACGCGGCGGCAGTGGTGAGTTTTCAGGCCGGTGACGAACAAAAACTTCTCACCCACAACATAGAAGGCACGGCCAACATGGTGAATGCCTGTATGGCCAGCGGCGTGCAAAAGCTCTGTTACGCCAGTTCCATTGCTGTGTTTGGTCGCGAGCCCAACCGCGGAGTGGTAAACGAAGAAGCCCAGTGGAAGCGAACCCCGCACAACAGCAACTACGCCATCAGCAAGTACGGCGCAGAGCGAGAAGTATGGCGCGGAACGGAAGAAGGCCTCAACGCTGTGATTGTGAATCCATCGGTAATTGTGGGCCCGTGTAAGTGGGATTACAGTTCCGGGGTGTTGTTCAGAAGCGTGCGAAACGGCCTTCCGTTTTATACCCTCGGCACCAACGGATTTGTGGATGTACGCGATGTAAGTAAAGCTATGATCTCGCTGATGAACAGTGATATCCGCAATGAGCGATTTATACTGAACGGCGGCAACGTGGTTTTTCAGGATTTCTTCAACATGGTGGCAGACTCGCTTCAGAAGAAACGTCCGCATATCTACGCCCGTCCGTGGATGAGTGCCATCGCCTGGAGGGTGATGAAACCATGGGGTTGGATTACCGGTAAATCCCCGGCCATAACCAAAGAATCGGTAGGTACGGCCCACATGACCTCTCTATACAGCAGCCAAAAAATTGAAAAAAGGCTCGGGTTTGCGTTTACGCCCATTGAGGACGCTGTTGAGCGTACAGCGGGATTTTTGACAATGCGGTGATTGGGCGATTAGATGATGTTAAAAATTGACGATGTGCATATTAGCCGATTCCGGCATTCCATATGTGCGCCCTTTTGACTTGCCAATCCTGGAAAACTGCTCGTTTGGACCTTCACGATAATCAACACCGCAAATTTGTCCACTCAGAGCCTCAGCGAAGAGTCTCAGCGCACGATGTAATGATTTGATCAATCCTCAAGCAACTAATCCAACCGACATGAAAATTACGTTAACACCGAAGTCGGGCTATACTAACTTCATGCACCGATTAGTACCTTGCATCATGTTTCATTTTCGCCGGTTTTTTGTATTTGCAACAGTATTCGCAGTGTTGGTATCAGGGAGCTGCAAGCGCGACGAAGAAGACCCGGAGAACGCTCATATGTGGGTGTTCGATTACTCTGTAAACAACCTCGAAACACTCACCACCTTTGAGCACAACGCATCCATGGGAGGCCCCATCAATCAATCTGCTTTGGTGGAAGCCTCGGGTGTGGCAGTGAGCAGGCAGAATCCCAATTGGGTTTGGTCGCACAATGACGCCGGTCACCCCAACCGCATTTACCTGCTCGATGAATTTGGGCAAGACCGCGGAACCTTTGTTCTGAACGGAGCCCACAGCCGCGACTACGAAGATATTTGTATCGGGCCCGGACCGCAGGCAGGCGTAAACTACATTTACCTCGGAGATATTGGCGACAACCACGCGCAATTCGAATACATTGTGGTGTACCGTTTTCCTGAACCGGATATCCAAACAGGATCACCGGGCGGACTCACGCAAATCAACGCCGGCCAGATAGAGCGGTTTGAGTTTGTTTATCCCAACGGGCCTCGCGATGCAGAAACATTGATGATAGACCCGCTTACCCTAGACCTTTATATAGTGAGTAAGCGCGAAGCAAAATCGCTGATTTACCGAGCAAGCCACCCCTACAGTTTTACTCAGCGCAACACCCTTGAGTTGTTGGCTCAGTTGCCCTTTAACAGAGCGCTGGGCGGCGACATCTCGGATGATGGTCTTCACATTGCAGTCAAAGACGACGACCGCATTTTTTACTGGAACCGCGACCCAACAGAGAGCATTGTTCAGGCCATGTCGCGCCAACCGCGTTTACTGCCTTACATCCCGGAGCCACAGGGAGAAAGTTTTGGCTGGACTCCCGGTGCAACGGGTTATGTGACCCTGAGCGAACAAGCGGGTTCCACAGCGCCGGTGTTGTATCATTATACAGCTACGGATTAAGGCTCAGCCCCCTAAAGCACTGACAATTTCGGTTTTCGGTTGAATGAAGAGTGCTATAGCAAAGGCTTAACGGGTGAAAAGATTGATAAGCCTCCGAACCCTGAGCACAAAAGCAGGCGGGACCGCCTTGAATACTCCAGCGCAGCGGTACGCTTCGCCAAACAGAGTTTTTTGAATCTGTGAAGCGAACTACAATGCCCCACCTATTTACTTCCGGCACGGAGCAAAACCGGTTTGGAGATTCCGGTGGCAGTGTCTTTCTTTGGTCAGCGATGGCGATAGCAGATCTGATGGTTTTAGGGGTGATTGTAGGCAGCAACAACCTCGCGGTATCCTTTGCGCTCGGTGCGATGAATACTGGGAAGTATCACGCGCGAATTCTGGTGACTTTCGGGCTTTTTGAGTTTTTTGTGCCCCTGGCAGGATTGCTTATCGGAAGGTATTTCTCGCAACTTATTGAGAGCTATGCTACCGCCCTGGGTGCGGCCCTCTTGATGGCGCTCGGACTTTTTGCTGTAGGAAAGTCGCTCATGGCCCGGGACCAAAGCCAACAACTCTCCCGACAAATCACCAGCTACCGGGGCATTTTTTGGTTGGCACTTGGAGTCAGCCTCGACAATTTAATAGTGGGTTTTAGCCTGGGGCTCAAAGATGTGCCTGCACTATTGCTGGCCGGAGTGATTGCTTTCTTTTCGGTTTGTTTCGCTTTCGTGGGTCTAAAGGCCGGCAGGTATCTCAGCCGTCGGTCGCGCACCATCACAGAGGTTTCAGCAGGTGTACTCCTGATTATGCTTGCCGTTGCGATTTACCTGGGTTGGTTTTAATGGATTATGAACTAAAAAAGTGGCTAAAGGCAAGTTTTGCAATGGCGCGGGTTTACAACACGTACCTGTTTACTTTTGGCCTGCTTTTTGAAATCTCCCATACCATGAAAACATGGGCCACTATATTTGCCTTGATGCTGATGCTTCCGCTGGCCGGTGAGGCGCAGAAGAACCATCCTCCCGTGGTGAGCCTCGATACCTTACAACGTATTACTCAACTCCCAGTGGTGACGCAAAACGCCTTTAAGCCCGGTGAAAAACTCACCTATCGCGTGCGCTACGGGTTTATTCAGGCCGGTGAAATTTCCATAGAAGTTAAACCTACCAGCCGCGTGTTCAGCGGACGCAAGGCGCATCACATAGTGGGTGTGGGTCAGACCATCCGCGCATTCAGCTGGTTTTATAAAATGCGCGATCGCTACGATTCTTACATAGATGCCGAGGGCCTGTTTCCGTGGGAGTTTGAGCGCGACCTCAAAGAGAGCAACTACGCCTCTCACAAAAAATACCGCTTTTACCCCGACCGCGGCGCTGTAGAAACCCACAAGGGTCAAACCTACGCAACTCCGCACGGTGTGCAGGATATGATTTCGGCCTTTTATTACGCCAGAACCTTTGATTTCAGCAGGGCAAAACCGGGCGACGTGTTCAGCGTGGAGTCGTTTATGGACGAGGAAATCTTCAACCTTCAGGTGAAGTTTCTGGGCCGTGAAACCATCAAAACCAAAAAAGGCACCTTCCGTTGCATGAAGTTTGTCCCCCATGTACAGGAGGGCCGCGTCTTCAAAAAAGAAGAAAGCGTGGTAATCTGGATTTCCGACGACGCCAACAAAATACCCGTGTTGGCACAGGCCGACATCGTGGTAGGCTCCATCAAAATTGAGTTGGAAGACTACGAAGGTATTGCCAATCCGTTGGCTATGTACTAAACCAGAATCTGGTGTTACAATCCGAGCAGCACTTCCTCGGGTGACTTGCCGCCAAAAATGAGGCGCGTCGGGTTCTCCAACATCTCCTTCACCGCAACCAGGAAACTCACCGACTCTTTACCGTCAATGATGCGGTGGTCGTATGAGAGGGCCACATACATCACCGGGCGAATTACCACCTGACCGTTTTCTGCAATCGGGCGCTCTACGATGTTGTGCATACCCAGAATTGCGCTCTGCGGCGGGTTGATAATGGGCGTGCTCAACATGGAGCCAAACACCCCACCGTTGGTAATGGTGAAAGTCCCTCCGGTCATTTCTTCGATGCTGATCTTTCCGTCGCGCGCCTTAACAGCAAGGTCCTTGATGCCGGCTTCAATGTCGGCCAGGCTCATTTGCTCTGCATTGCGCAATACCGGCACCATCAGCCCTTTGGGCGAGCTTACCGCAATGCCAATGTCGGCGTAGTCGTGGTACACAATCTCCTGGCCATCCAGCTGAGCATTGACGGCCGGAAACTGGCGCAGTGCTTCAGTCACCGCTTTGGTGAAGAATGACATAAACCCAAGCCCCACACCGTGTTGCTCCTTGAAAATGTCTTTGTAGCGATTGCGCACATCCATGACAGGCTGCATGTTCACCTCGTTAAAGGTGGTGAGCATGGCAGTATCGTTTTTCACCGATACAAGGCGCTCACTGATTTTGCGGCGCAGCATGGACATTTTTTCGCGCTTCGAATCACGAGTGCCTCCCCAACCGGTTGCGTGCTCTGCACTGAAACCGCCTGCCATGGCTGCAAGCACATCCTGCTTGGTAATGCGCCCGTCTTTTCCTGTGCCGTTCACCTGATCCGAACGAACCTTGTTTTCGTCCATCAGCTTGCGGGCTGCGGGCGAGGGGTGTCCGGTAGCGTGGCCTGAAGCACTTTGCTCTTTGGCAGGGGCGGCGGTTTTAGAGGCTGCGGCCGAAGCGGATTCTTTCTTTTCCTCCTTAGCCGGAGCTTTTTCTTCTTTTTCTTCTTTCTTGGCTGCAGGGGCCTCTTCTTTTTTAGCCTCACCTGCGGGTTTTTCGGCGCTGGTATCAATCAGGCAAACCACGGCGCCAACGGCAACCGTGTCGCCTTCTTCCGCCTTGAGGGTAATAACACCGCTATCCTCTGCCGGAAGTTCCAGGGTTGCTTTGTCGGAATCTACCTCGGCAATGGCCTGGTCTTTCTCAACATAATCTCCATCCTGCACCAGCCAGGTGGCAATTTCTACTTCCGAGATGGATTCACCCGGACTGGGCACTTTCATTTCTAATATCATGAAACCGTACTTTTCTTGTTGGATTTGGATTTTTTAGGGGCATAAGCAAACAGGTCTGACAACACCGTTTCCTGGCGGAAGCGGTGAATAATGGGCGAACCTCCTGCCGGGCTGGCGCTTTCCTCGCGACCTACATACTGCAGTTGCAGATCGCGCAGCTTGCGCATCACAAATGACCATGCGCCCATGTTTTCAGGTTCTTCCTGCAGCCACACAAAGTTTTTGGCCTGCTTGTATTTTTTAATCAACGCACGGAGCTGTTTCTCCGGGAAGGGATACAACTGCTCCAAACGGATGATGGCCATGTTGTGACCGCGTTCTTCGCTCTCGCGTTTTTCAATGGCGTCGTAGTAAATCTTTCCGGTGCAGAAAACCAGGGTATCCACCTCTGCAACCTTCACCGTTTCGTCGTCAATCACCTCGCGGAAACCGCCCTGACTCATTTCTTTCAATGATGAAACCGCTCTGGGGTAACGCAACAGCTTTTTGGGAGTGAACACCACGAGGGGCTTTCGGAAAGGCCGGTGCAACTGTCGTCTGAGCAGATGGAAAAAGCTGGCTGGCGTGGTGGCGTTGCAAACCTGCATATTGTCTTCGGCACAAAGCGACAGGAATCGCTCAACGCGCGCGCTGCTATGCTCCGATCCCTGACCTTCGTAGCCATGGGGGAGCAGCATCACAATGCCGTTCATTGTGCGCCATTTTTCTTCAGCAGCACTGATAAACTGGTCAATGATGATTTGCGCGCCGTTGTTAAAATCGCCGAATTGAGCCTCCCAGATTGTAAGAGCGTGGGGTGAGGCAAACGAGTAGCCATAGTCAAAGCCCAACACGCCATATTCAGAAAGCAAGGAGTTGTACACATAGAAACGACCCTGCTCTTTATGGAGATGGTTTAAGGGAAGGTACTCTTCTTCCGCATCTTCAGTTAGCACTACAGAATGGCGGTGAGAGAAAGTTCCGCGCTCCACGTCCTGACCGGAAAGCCGCACATTGTTCCCCTCGCGCAGCAATGTAGCGTAGGCGAGCAGTTCGCCCATCGCCCAATCCAGCCGGTCTTCATCAATCATCTTGAGGCGGTCATCGAGCAGTTTCACCACCTTTCGGAAGAACTTTTTGTCTTTTGGAAGAGTGTTCATGTTCACCGCCAATTCCTTAAGCCCTTTCAGGCTGTAGGCTGTTTCCGGTGATTCGTCCATTTCTCCGGGCTTGGCCATTCGCAGTCCGTCCCAGGTATTTGCCAGAAATTGGGTAACACTGGCCTTTGCAATTTTCTTGGATGCGTCGAAAGCCTTATCCAAAATGGCTTCGTAATCCTCACGCATCGATTTGTTTTCGTCTGATGTGAGGAACCCTTCCTTCTCCAGTTGCTCGGCATAAATCTCCCGCGGATTGGGGTGCTTTGCGATGAGATTGTACAGTTTGGGTTGGGTAAATTTGGGTTCATCACCCTCGTTGTGCCCGTATTTACGGTAGCAAAGGAGGTCAATAAACACATCGCGTTTCCAGCGCTGGCGGTACTCCACGGCAATCATTACGGTTTGCACCATGGCCTCTACGTCGTCGCCGTTTACATGAAACACTGGCGAAAGGGTTACTTTACCCACATCGGTGCAATAGGTGCTTGAACGGCCGTCGAGGTAGTTTGTGGTAAAACCCACCTGGTTGTTCACCACAATGTGGATGGTTCCACCGGTGGCGTATCCGTCGAGCTGTGCCATTTGTATCACTTCATACACCACACCCTGGGCAGCAATGGCGGCATCCCCATGCACCAGAATGGGTATCACTTTGGATGAGTCTTCGAGGTAGTTGTCGATTTTGGCGCGGGTGATACCTTGTACTACAGGGTCTACCGCCTCAAGATGAGACGGATTCGGAGCAAGAGTAAGGTGCACATTATGTCCGCTGAAGGTTTTAATCCCCGAAGACTGACCGAGGTGATATTTCACATCGCCATCGATGCGCTTTCCTTCGTCCTGAAACTCTTTACCTTCAAACTCACTGAAAATATCTTCAAAGGGTTTTCCGAAAATGTTTGCCAGTACATTGAGTCGTCCGCGATGGGCCATCCCCATCACAAACTCCTTGGCTCCCAGGGTTGCTCCGTGTTCAATAATGTGATCAATTCCCGGAATCAGGGCTTCTCCTCCTTCAACTGAAAAGCGTTTCTGACCCACAAATTTTTTCTGCAGATACTGCTCAAAAACCGTTGCCTGGTTCAGTTTTTCAAAAATCTGCAGTTTTTCTTTCTTCCCGAATTTGGGCCGGTTTTCAATCTCAATTTTGTTGCGAATCCAGCCCAAACGCTCCGGTTCGCGAATGTAGTTGTACTCGATACCAATGGATCGGCAGTAGGTTTCTTCCAAATGGTCAATGATATCGCGCAGGGTTGCCCTTCCAATTCCGATTTCCTGACCGGCTTCGAACTCCATATCGAGATGGGAGGTCTCCAGGTTAAAGTTTTCGAGAGCCAGTGTGGGCTCGTACTTTCTGCGCTCCCGCACAGGGTTGGTACGGGTAAAAAGGTGTCCTCTTGAGCGGTATCCGTTGATGAGATTCAGCACCCGAAACTCGAGGTACACCGGCTCGCAAAAAGCGGCATCGGTGGCATCTTCAAAGTGGGTTCGGGCAAATTCAAAGCCCTTGAAAAAGTTTTGCCAGCTTTCATCAACACTGTTAGGGTCTTTCAGAAACTGCTGAAACTGTGCTTCAATCGCGCTCACATCGGCGTTGCCGAGAAAAGAAAATTTGTCCATTATGGAAGTGTCCGTGTTGTGCGTGCAAAGTTACGATTTTATTACGCATAGAGCGGAGCAAAGCGCAGCAATCAGGTGTTGGATGGCCCTGAAAAACGACGGCGCAAAACGGCTTTTTGCAGACAGCGTTTGAGCACAAATTCGCTAAGGCGCGCCGCCGGATCAGGGTGCCGGAGGGCTTCGCGAAACTGGTTTTCCGGAAGGTCAACGCGATAAAAGGCTTGTTGTAACCCTGAGGAAGGGCCTTGTAGTAGCTCGTGTACAGCGTTGTACACCGTCTGCCAGATTTCCTGCCGATGCAGATCTGCCAATTCACCTTCGGGAATGGCCAAAGGCTCAAGGTTCAAATCGCGCGCTACCTGGTTGAGGGTTTCGCGCAGCAACGCGCTACTCAAATCGTGCAGAACAGGCGCACCCATGGTCAGTAATTAATCCATCTCTTGCGCACCAATCTCTGACGCTCATCAGGCTCGGGCATGTAACGGATTCGCAGGCTCACCGTGCGGTCAACACCCTGCGCTTTGGCCTTGAGCTTGTGTGTTTTCAACTGACCTTTTTCGTTTTCGCGCTCTACCACAAGGGTCACATTGTCGCCTTCCTTGTATCGCTGCTTGAACAGTTCAACTCCGTCAGAAAAGTTCTCCGGGCTCAGGTCAATAGCGTTAATGCTCACCAGCATATCGCCTTTTTGAACGCCAAGTTCGCGCCCAAAGCTATTGATGCCGATGGAGGTTACTATTTCCATTCGGTTGCGCTCTTTGTTTTTGCCCGGCAGGAATCCGCCCAATGTCAACTCACGAATTTGCAGATTACGTTGCAGCTGCACGCCGGCTTTCAACAGGTATTCCTCCAGGGGCAGCGGTTCCGGCCCTTCCACGTATCGCCGGAAAAATTCGCGAACCTCGGGGAAAGTCATTTCAGCAATCACGTCAAAAAGCTCTTCGTCCCAAAAGTGGCGGTCGGGCCCGTATCGCTCTGAGAGCCTCATCATCAGCTCAGGCAGTCCGTATGCCCCATCAGAAAGATCGCACAGCAAAAGGTCGAGGCACATACCGATCAACGCCCCCTTCATGTACACGTTCATGTATTGGTTTTTGTGTACATCGAGTGCCCCCAAACTGAGTTCGGTAAAGGGCAGGGTGTCGTTAAATCCTGAGGCCTGGCTGATTTTTGAGCGGATGGTGCTTAAGAATTCATCGGGGTCAATCAGGCCCTGCTTCACCTGCATGTGGTGCGACGTGTATTCGGTAACCCCCTCGTAAAGCCAGAGATGACGTGACATTTGCGGATTGTTGAAGTCGTAATCGTGAATGTGCTCAGAGTGAATGTTGAGCGGTGTCACAATGTGAAAAAACTCGTGCGCCACCACATCCTGAATGGTTTTGGAGAGATAATCCCGACCCATTTCGGGCATCACAAACACAGTGGAGTAAAAGTGCTCCAGCGCACCAAATCCGCCGGAGTTCCCCATACCTTGCATCAGGCTTATCAGCACCACGTACTTCGGAACGGGAAGCGCTCCACCCAGGTATTCCTTTGCGCCAAACATAATGGGCTCTAGTTTCTCCGACACGAAGGCAGCATCCAGTGAGCCTCCGGGCGAGTATATGGCCACCTGTACCTCGGTTTCGCCCACCATAAAGGAGGCCGTGTCGGGACGCGCGTACATAATGGGCGAATCGTGAAAATCAAAGTATCCCTGGGCCGTAAAAAGGTCGGTGGTATCATTGAGCGCCTTGCGCTCCAGTGCCGAGGCCCCATAAAAATCGGCAGGTCGCACCACCTCAAAAGCGTAGTTTTCATCTTTCAGGCCTTCAAAATAGCCCACCATGGCAAAGGAGTTAAACAGGAAGGTGCGATCCAGCTCGAAGCGCGTACCGGCAGGTTCGAATACTTTCTTTCCGGCGGGGTCGGTAAAGGTGGGCGCAGCAAGATATGAGAGGTGGCTTAGTTTGTTGCCCTTCGGAATCATCCAGCGGTTTTCATCCAGCCGAACCACAGCGAGCGTATCGCCATGCAAATCGTAGGCCTTCACCTGACGGAGCATGTTTCCGAAATCGTAAATGCTGTAGGTGCCCGGAACGATTTTCGGCATGGCATAAATCAGGGTATCCATACCGTGATGACCCGGCGCTACTGTAATGGCCAGCATGCCGTCCTGCAATTGCGTGATGTCGGTTTTTACGCTGACGGCGTTTTGCGCGTTGCCATAAAAAGCAACAGAGGCAACGAGGAGAGTAAGAATGAGTTTGCGCATGACAACATTAAATTTTGATGCAAGGTAGTTGGTGTGCTCGTGGCAAATGTCGTTTTTTGTTACCAAAGGCCACTCGCTTAGATTAGTGGTATGAACCCAAACTGGTCATTAGAGAATCTATTTCAGGCATAAATCAATTTGAAATCAGACGCTTCGAGAAACGGCTGATTGCTTTTGTGCTTTCAGCAGTCATGACGAAATTTTAATGACCATTTCGGATTAAAACAAAAACAAGACCAATGGCGGGAGGACGTCCACAACCCAAGGAATACGGAGAATGGTACGCCGGTTATGTGGAGGCTGTAAAGGCAACTGATGCCCTGTCAGCCCTGCAGGAGGCCTCCGATGCTCTGGATAAGGCAATGGGTGATTTGGGCGACATGCCAGGGTCTTTCACCTATGCTGAAGGAAAATGGACACATGCTCAACTACTTCAGCACCTGATAGACGCCGAGTGGATTTTCTCGGTGAGGGCCTTGCGCACCGCCCGTGGCGACCAAACGCCTATGCCGGGGTACAACGAGAATGATTATGCCTCCGAGCCGGTGACCGTCGATGTCGCAACATTGCTCAACACTCTTCAACACTTGCGCTCATCAACCATGGCTCTGTTCGGGACTTTTACCGGTGAAGTCTTCACGCGAACCGGAACCGCAGATTGGCAGCAGGTCTCCGTTCGGGCGCTGGCATTTATCATTGCCGGACACCAGTTACACCACCTCAAGGTGTGGTATGAGCGCTATTTTTCCTTATTTCGCAAGATATCATGAAATTGCTATCACACAGTTTTTTCAAATGGCTGGCGCGACTCAACAAGGCGCTCCTGCCCAGCTATTACAAGCGTGATTTGCGCAGGCTAAAAACGCGCGACAAAATCATCATCGCTTACAAGGTTTGGGTGGTAAAAAAGATTTTGCCCTGATATCTTTGGCACCGCAATTGCGAATTCCGAATTATGAAACCATGTTTATTTATTTTGTTGATATGTGCGCCGCTCTGGTCAATGGCCCAAAACCCTGTTGGTGATATTGTTGTGCGCATCAGCGGTATGCCAAACGGAAAAGGAGTGGTGAAGGCAGCGCTTTTTGCGGAGGCAGAGGGCTTTCCGAACGACTGGAGCAATGTATTGCAGAAAAACCAGGTTGGCGCGTCGGAAGATACCGTTCAGATTGAGTTTCGGCAGCTTCCCTATGGTAGCTATGTGGTAAGCGTTTTTCACGATAAAAACATGGACGGTGAGCTCAATACCAATGAAAAAGGAGTACCTACGGAGGCCATCGGATTCTCCACCAATCCCAAAATCCGTTTTGGCCCACCCAAATACGAGCGTGCCACGTTTGAATTGAATGAACCTGTGCTCCGCATGAATGTAGAACTGCAGACCTACAAAACCCGCGAAGAGTAGAGACCGGGAAAATTTTTCACAAAACGGCTTGGATTGATTTCTTTTCGTTACATTTACAGTCCAACCACTACACTACGCCCACCCAAAAAATACCAGCCGGGCGATTCTACTCTTCATTGACCGTTCTGGTTAATTGAGTTTTGGTTATGCTTATTGCTTTTGTTTCCGCCCGGCTGGTTTTTTCCTCAAGCACTGACATCCCGCGAAAGGTTCTATTTTTGGCCAAACGCACGCGCATGATACAGCTCAGGGCTACCCTGTTTTTCATGATTTTTTCGGCGCCTGTTCTGGCGCAGGTTACCTTTCCGGTAAACGGTCCGCACGATGAGCGAAACATGCCGCACGTGCTGGTAAACGCTACGCTGCACATCAGTCCGGAAAAGGTAATTGAAGGCGGCACCCTTGTTATTCGCGGCGAACGCATTGAGTATGCCGGAGCAGATTTCAAAGCCACGGAAGGCGCACGCATTACCGACATGAGCGGAAAACATGTGTACCCTGCCTTTATTGATCTTTACGCAGATTATGGCGTGCCGGAAGCCCCCAAAAAAGACCGTCCTTCCGGTCCGCAATACGAACGGAAAGCCAACCGCCCCACCGCCTGGAACGATGCCCTTCATCCGGAATTCGCTGCTGCGGAGCATTTTTCGCCCGACGAAAAAAAGGCAGAACAGCTCAGGAAGCTGGGGTTTGGTGCGGTGCTCTCCCATAGACACGACGGCATTTCCCGCGGAACAGGAGCTCTTGTGTTTACCGGCGATGGCAATGCCAACAAACAATTGATGCGCTCCCGGGCAGCATCGTTTTTCTCCTTTCGCAAAGGCAGCAGCACGCAGCGATACCCTTCGTCACTAATGGGAGCCATCGCCCTGCTTAGACAAACGCATTACGACGCGCGCTGGTACACTGATTCAGGCCCCAAACTGGAGCGCAACACCTCCCTGGAAGCATGGAACCGCAACCTCGAGCTACCACAAGTTTTTACCATCACTGAGAAAAATGACATTCCCCGGGTGAAGAAAATCGCCGAGGAAACCGGAATCAACTTCATCGTGAAATCTGCCGGTGATGAGTATCAGTGGATGGACGAAACCGTTCGCTCCGGCTTCCCGCTGATTGTACCACTGAACTTTCCTGAAGCTTACGATGTTTCGGACCCTTACAACGCACGACTGGTATCTCTGCAGGAGCTCCTTCACTGGGAAAAAGCCCCCGCCAACCCAGCATTGCTTCACGAACGCGGGCTGAAATTCGCCTTTACCGCTCACGGCCACGAAAAGCCCGCAGATTTTTTCACCCATCTGCGCCAAACCGTGCAGTATGGCCTGCCCGAGGATATTGCGCTGGCTGCCCTCACTACCGTGCCTGCACAAATGATGGGCGCCCGGGATGAACTGGGTACCCTGAACCCTGGCTCACGGGCAAACCTGCTGGTGATGACGGCCCCTCTTTTTGAAAAAACCTCGGAACTGCTCGAAACATGGGTACTAGGCGAAAGACATCAGCACCGGGATTTTGAGGCGCTGGACGTACGTGGTGTGTACAACCTGAATCTCGACAACCACTTCTACACCATCGAGGTAAAAGGAAAAGCCAACAGTCCTGAGGCCCGCCTGATGAAGGTGGACGGAAGCGACACCACCTACAGCAAAGTTTCGTTTTCGGTGCAGCAAAACCTGGTGAGCCTGGCCTTCAATCCAAAAGATGAACACTACCGTGAAACCGTGCGTTTTTCTGGAAACATTCACACCGAAAGCCGCATTTGGGAGGGCAAAGCGCACCTGCCCGACGGCACCTGGTTTGCCTGGACAGCCATTCGTCAGCGCGTGGCCAAACCCACAGAGCGAAAACGAAAAGAGCCTGTATCCATTGACTCGCTTGCGGCCATGCGCAATCCCTATCGCGCCTGGGGCCTGGATACGCTTCCGAAAGCAGAAACACTCTGGCTGAAAGGGGCCACCATCTGGACCTGCGACATTGAGGGAGTGATTGAAGGCGGCGAAATGCTCATTCACAACGGAAATATTGTGGCCGTAGGAAAGCGCCTCGATCCTACTGCGCTAATCGGGGGTAAGAACATGTCTATTCGCACGGTTGAGCTCCGGGGTAAGCACATCACACCCGGTTTAATTGACGAACATTCGCATATTGCCATTTCGCGGGGAGTGAACGAGGGCACCAAGGCCAGTAGTGCAGAAGTGCGCATAGGAGATGCGATCAACCCGGACGACATCAATATTTTTCGTCATCTCTCGGGAGGTGTAACTACTGTTCAGCAGCTGCACGGATCGGCCAATCCCATCGGAGGGCAGTCGTCTATTGTAAAAATGCGCTGGGGCCAACCCGCTGCCGGACTTGTGTTTGAAGGCGCACCCGGCTTTATCAAATTTGCGCTGGGCGAAAATGTAAAACAAAGCAACTGGGGCGACCGCGAAACCATTCGCTATCCGCAAACGCGCATGGGTGTGGAGCAGGTCTTTTACGACCATTTCCTGCGGGCAAAGGCCTATCATGAGGAGCACAGCAGCGTGAGCCGGGAGCAAGGGCGGGGATTTCGTCTTTTCCGGCGCAAGGAACAGGAGCCGAATCACAGCATCCGCACGGACCTGGAACTAGAAGCCATTGCCGAAATTCTCCACTCCGAGCGATTTATCTCCTGCCATAGTTATGTGCAAAGCGAAATCAATATGTTGATGCACGTAGCCGATTCATTCGGTTTCAGGGTAAACACCTTTACGCATGTGTTGGAGGGCTACAAGTTGGCCGACAAGATGCTGAAACACGGTGCAGCGGGATCTACTTTTTCCGACTGGTGGACCTACAAATTTGAAGTGAACGATGCCATTCCGTACAATGCAGCACTCATGCATGAGCAGGGTGTGCTGGTGGCCATGAACAGCGACGACGCCGAATTGGCGCGCAGACTGAACCACGAAGCCGCGAAGGCCGTGAAATACGGTAGTGTGAGCGAAGAGGAGGCCCTCAAAATGGTGACCCTCAACCCTGCCACCATGCTGCATCTCGAAGACCGCGTTGGAAGCCTCAAAGCCGGCAAGCACGCCGATTTTGTAATCTGGAGCGACCACCCCCTCAGCATATACGCCAAAGCCGAGAAGACCTATGTTGATGGTCGGTGCTACTTTGACAGGAGTAAGCTCGACGTCATGGAAAAACGCGATCAGGCAGAAAGAACACGTATCCTCCTGAAAATGATGGATGCCAAAACAGGAGGAAGCGACAAAAAACCCTCTCCCAATCCAAACGACAAAGACTATCACTGCGATGATGTGGACGAAGAGATTTAAGGCACTGCTTGCGATGGCCCTCGCTGCCCTTGCTGTACATGCACAACCCGCACCTCCTCAAAAAGGAAGCGTGCTGATTTTGGGTGCGCACGCCCATCTCGGCAACGGAACGGCCATAGAGCAAAGCGCTGTGGGCTTTAGAGATGGTGTGATTGATTTTGTTGGAACGGCCAATCGCGCACCACGCGACCAGTACGACGAGGTGATTGAAGCTGCAGGGAAACACCTGTATCCCGGTTTTATCGCTGCCAACACCACCCTTGGCGTGAGTGAGATTGACGCCGTACGGGCCACGCGCGATTACAACGAAACAGGCGAATACAACCCGAATGTGCGGACGCTCATTGCCTACAATCCAGAGTCGGTGGTGATACCCACCACCGTTCGAAACGGAGTGCTCCTGGCGCAAATTTCACCGCGAGGAGGACGTATTGCCGGAACCTCATCGGTAGTGCAACTCGACGCATGGAACTGGGAAGATGCCGTGGTTCGCGCCGACGACGGGGTACATATCAACTGGCCTGCGATGGTGAGTAAAACGGGCTGGTACGGTGATTTCGGAAAGTTGGAAGCCAACAAGGAATCGGAAAAAGAACTCGAAAAGCTCAATCGCTT
Source organism: Cryomorphaceae bacterium (assembly GCA_007695365.1). NCBI lineage: Bacteria > Pseudomonadati > Bacteroidota > Flavobacteriia > Flavobacteriales > Cryomorphaceae > Cryomorphaceae bacterium. Next base: position 22,258 of record REDV01000099.1, read on the forward strand.
TTTTAATGATGCAAAAGCTTATTGCGAGGCTCCTGGCAATCAGGTAAACCTAAGGTTAAAGGCCATGTGTGGTGTGCTTAAGGGCTCACAAAATCTGTACATCCACGCCGACCGTGTAAAGGACATCGCTGCGGCCATTCATTTTTCGCGCAGGCACAACATCCCCAACATGGTGATTGTAGGTGGCTACGACGCACACCTCATCCCCGAAATGTTCCGGGAACACAAATGCGGATTGATGCTGGGGCGGGTACACGCACTGCCTCAACTTCCCGGCGACCCCATTGAGCTCCCCTACCGCTTGCCTGCCATTTTGCGCGATAACGGCGTGTCATTTGGGTTGAGCAACCACGGCCCTCATGAAAGGATGCTTCTGCGCAATACACCCTTTAACGGGGGCACGGCAGTTGCTCACGGATTGCTCTACGAACAAGCCGTTCAGGCCATGAGTCTCGACCTTGCAGAAATTCTAGGAATTGCAGATCGCTACGGCTCCCTCGAAGTCGGAAAATCAGCCACTTTGTTTGTTTCAGATGGCGATGCACTCGACGTGAGGGGAAATAACCTTACACACGCCTATATCGACGGAAGATCTATTTCATTGACTAACAGACAAGAAGAACTTTTTGAACGTTTTAAGCGTAAGTATTCAAAATAATTTGTATAACTTAGCCCATCTCGATTAGTAAACCAAAATAATTTTACACTGATGGCTAGACGCAAAAAAGGTCCGACTGAAAGTTTGCCGGGCGAAAAATGGAAACGCCTCCACCATGTGGAAGGCGAGGAGATTGTTCCTATTTATGAAGTCTCTAATATGGGGCGTGTTCGCCGCCTGGAGAAAGACGGCGTGGTGCGCGTGATGGTTCAGGGAACCATAGCGGGTTATCCTTACGCGGTAATCAAGTATCCCGACGGACGGCAACGCAACCGCTACATTCACAGGCTGGTGGCTCAGGAGTGGATCACACCCAAGGATCATTACCACAACTTTGTGATTCACAAGGATTATGATCGCAACAACAACAGGCTTGAAAACCTTGAGCTGGTGAACCGACGCTCCTTGTTTGAGCACCGTAAAAAGTCGCCCATTCCGCGCAAGCGGCGAGCGAAAGGCTACAAGCTGAACGAAACCAAGGTAGCCCGTATCAAAAAGCTACTGCAGGATGAGCATTTAAAATTGAGCATGATTGCCCGAATGTTCGGCATCACGCACACTCAGCTCAACCGCATACGCAACGGTGAAAACTGGGCGCATGTTGAGGCTGCCGAAGATTAATAATTAGCCTTTTTTAGTAACGCATTTACACGCTGAAACCGAGCGCCTCACGCACTCGGTTCAGTGTGTTTTGTGCCGTAGTGCGGGCTTTGGCAGCACCCTCTGCCAGCTTTTCTTCTATCATGCCTGTGTCAGACATGTATCGATCAAAGTCAGTACGGGCTTCCCGAAATTGATCGAGCAGCAGTTCCAGAAGCTCTTTTTTGGCGTGGCCGTAACCCAGCCCACCCTGCAGGTAGCGGTCGCGAAGGGAATCTCTTTGTTCCTTCGTGGCAACCAGTTCATACAGCTTGAATACGTTGCAGCTATGCGGGTCTTTGGGCTCTTCCAGGGCAGTAGAGTCGGTAACAATGCCCATCACCTGTTTTTTCAATTCCTTTTCCGGGGCAAAGATTCCGAGGAAGTTGTTGTAGGATTTGCTCATTTTTTGTCCGTCGGTGCCAGGTACCACTTTAACCTGCTCGTTAATCACGGCTTCGGGCACCACGAGGGTATCATCACCATAGGCCCGGTTAAAAGCGCCGGCCAGGTCGCGGGTTATTTCAAGGTGCTGCTTCTGGTCCTTACCCACCGGTACCTCGTGGGCGTCGTACAACAGGATATCTGCCGCCATGAGTACGGGGTAGGTAAACAATCCTCCGTTTACCTCGGCCAATCGGTTTTGCCGGTCTTTAAACGAATGGGCGTTTGCCAGCATCGGAAAGGGTGCCATGCAGTTTAGGTACCAAGTTAGCTCCGTTACGAGGGTCACATCGCTTTGGCGGTAAAGCACGTTTTTGTGGGTGTCGAAACCCAGGGCCAGCCATGCAGCGGCCACGGAAAGGGTGTTGTTGCGCAGCGTTTCGGTATCGCGGATGGTGGTAAGCGAATGCAGGTCGGCGATAAACAGGTAGGCCTCTACATCGGGGCGGTTGCTCATTTCGATGGCAGGCAACATGGCTCCCAGCACATTTCCAAGATGCGGCACGCCCGTGCTTTGAATTCCTGTGAGTACGCGTTTCGTGTGCGACATGGCCAAGGGTTTTGAGCGCGCTAAATTAGAAAGTTCGGTTGTTTTGACGGTGGGTAGGAAAGGATACTGGTTGACCCGAGCCACCTTTGAGTGGTTGGCCTGAGAAGCCGCACCAAAGAACGGGTTAGGACGGCATTGGCAGCAGCCACACATTTCAGCTCAAGTACAAAAGACCATTAGACACAGTGAGTCCTTACGCGCAACATCCCACGACCTCAGCAGGCAACCACACCCTTCAACCCTTCCCCTGCCCGATTCGCTGCTGCCAGTTCCACGCATCGCGGAGGGCATCGGCCATTGTGCGGGTGGCGCGCCAGTTCAGTTCTTTTTCCGCGCAGGATGCATCGGCATAAATGACAGGAACATCTCCCGGACGGCGCTGAGCATCCACACAGCGCACCTTTACTCCGGTCACTTCCTCAAAGGTATCTACCACTTCCTGCACGCTTTGCCCCTTGCCGGTGCCAACATTGAAGACCTCTACCCTGCCTTCCTCGGCTTTTGAAAGCCACCCAAGTGCGCGCACGTGTGCCTCGGCCAAATCCATCACATGGATGTAGTCGCGGATACAGGTTCCGTCCGGGGTATCGTAATCGCGGCCAAAAATGCTCAGCTCCCTGCGCATGCCCGCGGCTGTTTGCGTAATAAAGGGAACGAGGTTGTTGGGCACCCCCAGTGGCAATTCACCAATCTCGCCCGAAGGATGCGCCCCGATGGGATTGAAATAGCGAAGCAAGGTTGAGCGAAGCTTTCCATCAGCCGCGGCCGCATAGTGAATGGCCTCTTCGCAAACCTGCTTGGTGTAACCGTAGGGCGACATGGCCGGTTTTACGGGTGCGTTTTCGGTAACAGGCAGCGAGTCGGGCACACCATAAACCGTACACGACGACGAGAAAACGAGGTCATTCACACTGAACTCAGGCATCACCTGAAGCAAGGCCGTGAGTGAGCCGATGTTGTTCTGAAAATACTTCACCGGCTGCTGCACCGACTCACCCACGGCCTTGAACGCCGCAAAGTGAATCACCCCCGCAGGCTGGTGATCACGGAAAACGGTTCGCAGCGCTTCCACGTTGCAGCAATCGGCCTCCAATAAATGCACCGGGGTGGCAGCCAGCTTTCGGATACCCTGCATCACTGCGCGCTCAGAGTTGCTGAAATTATCCATGACCACCGGCTCATAGCCCGCCACCGAGAGCGCCACTGCCGTGTGCGACCCAATAAAACCAGCTCCACCAGTTACCAAAATCTTTTTAGCTGCCATTTGTCGCCAAAATTAGCATTTCTCCATCCTGCCGGCCAACATGGGCGAAAGTGTTAAATTCGTGCGCTGAAACAGAAACAGTGCAGTTTACGGAAAAAGACATTCAGCAACTGGCCGCACGAGGCATCACGGCAAACCAGGCCGCTGAGCAGGTTACCCAGCTCCGCAAGGGCTTTCCGGGTATCAGACTCACCGGTCCGGCCCTGGTGGGCGACGGTATTGTGGCCCTGAGCGAAAGCCGAGCAGATGAGTACATGGAGTCATTCAACGAGGCGGCAACCCATCTCAACCTACTGAAGTTTGTGCCGGCATCGGGAGCTGCCACGCGCATGTTCAAGGCACTTTTTGAAGGTGGTGATGGGCAATCGGCCGAAAGAAAAGAGGTCCGCGAAAACATACGCGAGTTTGCTTTTTATCCCGCCTTGAAACAAGTTGCCGAAAAACAAGGAATCGGCGAAGGTCAATTGGCTTCCCTCCCCAGCCAGAAATTGTTCAACCTGATGCTAGAACCCGACGGAATGGGATTTGGGCAGCTTCCCAAAGGAATGATTCCATTTCATCGCTACGGGAATACGGCCCGAACCGCCTTTGAGGAGCATTTGCACGAAGGGCTCCACCACAGTTGTGGGGTTGACGACAAAGTGCGGATCCATTTTACCGTTCAGCAGGATTTTCTGGCAGACATCCAGGCGAAGTTGCAAAGCGAAGCGGATGCCATCAGCAGCAAAACCAGCAAGCAGTTTGAGCTTTCGTTTTCGGTGCAATCATCGGCCACAGACACGCTCGCCATTGACGCCAACGGAGAACCTGTGCGCAATCCTGACGGGAGCTTGCTTTTTAGGCCCGGCGGGCACGGGGCACTGATTCACAACCTCAACGCTTTGAGTGCAGAGCTCATCTTTGTTAAGAACATTGACAATGTGGTGAGCGATCGGCACAAGTATCAGGGCATTCGTTACAAGATGGTACTGGCGGGGCTGGCATTGGATCTACACCGGCGCATTGTTAAATATCAGCGCGCCATTGCCCTTGGCAGAACGCCCGTGGAGCTTTGCCGCGAAATTCAGCATTTTTTGCAGGAATACTTCTTTTTGGAAACGCCCGAAGGAATGTGCAACCGGGGCTCTCGCCGCGAATTTGTCGCATGGGTGCATCCCATTTTAAACCGCCCCTTGCGCGTGTGCGGCATGGTTCGCAACGAAGGTGAACCCGGGGGCGGGCCGTTTTGGGTGCACGATGAGCACACCGGGCGCAGTTTGCAGATTGTTGAGAAATCTCAAATCAATACAACCGACGCCACCCAGCGGGATATGCTTGAGGCGGCCACCCACTTCAACCCGGTTGACCTTGTGTGTATGACCCGCGATTACACGGGTAAGGCCTACAACCTGCTGCAATTTGTGGATCCGCAAACCGGCTTTGTGAGCGAAAAAAGCCACCAGGGTCAAACCATTCGCGCACTGGAGCTGCCCGGCCTCTGGAATGGCGCCATGGCCAACTGGAACACGGTTTTTGTGGAAGTTCCGGCCAGTACATTCAGCCCGGTAAAAACGGTAAACGACCTTTTGCGGCCGCTGCACGGCTAGGATCGAGAATCTATCCGTTAATCAGCGTTCCACGTTGTGCGAAACCGTTTGAGGTGGTTAGCCGCTTCTCTTGAGAATAATACTCTCACAGAGCTATCTGATGCTTATTGCAAAAAGCCATTATTATTCCTCCAGATGTAGATAATGATCAGAGTGACCACAAACCAAGGGGCATGGATAATTCGAAACGATGCCCTCTGTATCTCCTCGCATCGGACATTCTTCAGTCATGGCCTCCGGCAGTCTGTGAATTTTCATCAACATTGAATGAGCTTCACGCGGAGAACTTCCTGGCAAATCAACCGTAACTCGGGTGAGTTCTACCGAAACCATGTTGCAATCTCCCATATCCAGAAAAGGACCGACTTCAGATAACATAAAGTCGGCACAGAAACTAAACAGGCTTGCAGCTTTCAGCCTTCTGCACGCTGCCTGAGCCGATTCGCGGTCCAGTGCTGATACGAGACCACCCCTTTCCATCAATAGGTAAGGTCTTGAATCGGGGTGTATTTCCTTGCTATCAGCATCAATAGCTACTGCCATGAGGGTAACATAGGCATCGCCGGTAGCTCCACTGATTGCCGATGCCGATTCAGTCATCACATTGTAAATCCTCAATCCTTCAGCCCCATCAACAAGAGCCAATTGACGCAGAGCTTTAATACTCATGTCAATCGAGCTAAATCCAGGTATTGCATTTTCAATGGATTGATCATCTTCATCACTCGGTGGAGGATCTTTCGGACGATCTTCTGACCACTGGCACGCCTGCAACATCGACATTGCAAGCACCGCAAGAAACAAAAGTTTACGCATGGCATTCAGTGTTAGGTTGGTAATTGGGTGAAAGTACGTATATTTCCTCAAATTCCAAGCTGGTGCAGCCAAAGACATTTCAAAGACGAGGTTTCAAGGTGTCGGAACATTCCATTCGCACAATCATCGTTTTGACCTTTTGTATCATGCTGTTGCACCCTGTAAACTTATTTTCCCAACAGTCTGACGCGGAATCCGATCCCATTGCAGACGCCAACATGGCCCGACGTGCCGGTGATTTTAAATCTTCCATTGCCATTCTAGAAAACGCGCTGAAAGCAATCGACAATAAAACAACAGACCTTTATATCGTTGACCTTCAGCTGGAACTCGCAATGTCCTATCACTACGCCAACCATTACAGCAAGGCGCTTGGGGCCTTGCTCGAGGCCGAAACAGTATTGCAAACCCTAAACGCACCGGCACATACCGGGCAAATGCACAACCATATAGGCTCTCTTTTTCAGACTTTTGGCGAGCTAGATAAAGCCGCGCTTCGCTACCAACTTGCACTACAGTCCTTTCGAGAAATAAACCACGAGAAAAACCAGGCGCAGTGCTTCAACAATCTCGCTGTTCTGGCGCTCGATGGTGAAAACCCTCAACTCGCGCTGGCCTACCTGGATAGCAGTATGGTGCTTTGGCAATCACTCGGTGAGAAACACTGGCAGGCCCTAACTTCCATTCACCGGGGCTCTGCCTACCTACAGCAAAATGCACCGGAACGGGCGCTTCAGCACTTCGAAACCGCCCGGTTGTTTTTTCGCGAACACAAAGATGACATTTCGTACAGCATACTTCTGTGTAAACTGGGCGAAACCGAATCGGCACTCGGAAATCATCAGAATGCATTAAAATTGTGCGAAGAAGGGCTGGGAGTTGCTCAAAGAGTTGGTTTTCTGCGCATTCAACGCGACTGTTGCAACTGCCTGTACAACAGCAATGTTTTTCTGGGAAACAGCAAGCGTGCTCTCAATTACATCACGCTGGAGCTTATGCTGCGCGACTCCATTCAAAGCGAAGAAAAGGCCAAGGAAGTAGTGCGACTGGAAATGAGCCACGCGTTCAGGCAGAAACTGGTTACCGACAGCCTGGCTTTTGTGCAGCAAATTGAAATAGAAAAATCGGAAGTGGCTCGACAAGATGCAGAGCTCCGCGCGCGAAGAAACCAGCAATACGGCCTCAGTGGCGGCTTGTTCCTGGCCGTGATTTTCGCAGGCGTGGTGTACAACCGCTACCGGATTATTGAGCGGCAAAAGGAAATCATCGAGCGGCAGAAAAAACTGGTTGACGACCGAAACGCCATGGTTACCGAGAGCATTCAATACGCCCGTAGGTTACAGCGCGCCATTTTGCCACAACAGTCACAATTTGAAGAACTTTTTCCCAAAAGTTTTTTGATTTATCGGCCGCGAGATATTGTGGCCGGCGACTTCTTCTGGGTACATCAATCAGGCAACACGGTCCTGTTCGCAGTGGCCGACTGTACCGGCCATGGTGTGCCCGCCGCTATGGTCAGTGTGATTTGCTGCAACGCGCTCAAACAAAGCATCCATCAATTTCCCGAAGCTAACCCGGCACAACTACTCAATATGGTGAGAGAGGCCGTGATTCAGACATTTGCCCAAAGCGAGCGCGAAATGAACGAAGGCATGGACATTTCGCTCTGTGCTCTGAACGGCAATCAACTTCTCTGGGCGGGATCCAACAGACCGCTGTATGTTTTCCGCGGAGATCAATTTATCGAATTCAAGGGCGACAGGCAGCCCGTGGGCAACGCACCCATTCAGCAGCCCTATGGCTTGCACCAGCACGAGGTACAACCGGGCGACAGAATCTATCTTTTCAGCGACGGTTTCAGCGATCAGTTTGGTGGCGAGTACGGTAAAAAATTCAAAACTGCCCATTTCAAGGCCATGCTACTCGAAATTCAATCTCAATCGATGTCGGCACAAGCAGTGCACATGAACCGCGTTTTTGACGAATGGAAAGGCTCCCGATCGCAATTGGATGATGTGTGTGTGATGGGAGTGGAGGTTGGGTGAGGTGTTAATTCGACAAATTGGCCATTGTTCCGATGAGGACAAACCCGGACGGTACAGTAAGGCCTTTTCCTTTCCGTAAAAGAGCCCTGCCCGAAGAAGACAACTTCGCAACTCCTTTTATCATCCCTTCGTTGAGGCATTTCTGGGAAAAACCCAAATTCCTTCATGCGCCCATGCAACGAAACCCAACGTCATACTGTTCAGCCATCAGAATCCCGAAATGACCATCCGATGAATTTCCTGAAAATTCACTTCAACAAACCCAATTTTCTCTGGATCTTCCTGATCCTTCTTTCCCTGACATCGTGTCGCAAAGACTATGACAAGTCCTCGGAGAACACTCAATTCCCCGGTAATCAACCTTATGCCGTTACGGTCAACGGCTCGGTAATGGGCATGGTGCTCAACCAAAACAGCGTTCCTATGTCGGGCGCGGTGGTTAAAGCGGGCAATCACCAAACCACCACCAACACCGATGGTATCTACGTTTTTCACAACATTCCCCTCAACCAGAAAGGGATGAATATTCGCGCCAGCATCAACGGCTTCTGGAGCTCCAGTCGTGTGGTGTATCCTCGCCACAACCACATGCACCACGTCACCCACACCATGTTACAGCGATTCCAAACCGGGCAATTCAGTGCTGCCGATGGCGGCGAAGTAGATCTCAGCGACGGCACTTCCCTGGTTTTTGGCCCCAACAGTATCGCCCAATCTACCGGCGAGCTATACAGCGGAACTGTATCCGTTGACAAGCGGCGCCTCAATCCTGACAACCCCCTCACGGTGCGTTATGTGCCCGGTATGCGCGGCATCAACCAGGATCAGCAAGAAGTAGCGCTGCAATCCTATGGCATTTTGGCCGTGGCATTGCAAACGCCCTCCGGCCAGCCCCTGAATCTCGCCGAGAACCAAACGGCCACCATCACCTTTCCGGTTCCGCAATCCATGGCAGGCTCCGCGCCCGCAACCCTCGGTTTGTACCGCCTGGATGAGGTCAACGGACAATGGCTTCACGAAGGCGAAGCGCAGTTGCAGGGCAGCAGCTATGTGGGCGAAGTGAGCCATTTCTCTTACTGGGGAATTTTTGACGACTTTGACGGTGTGATGCTTGAAGGTACACTTGTGAACCAGGCCGGAGCACCCGTGCCCAATACCACTGTGACCATTCTGGACGCCGACGGACCAGGATGGGAGACCACCCAAACCGATGCCGACGGAAACTTCAATGTACTCGTTCCGGAAAACCTCAATCTCAATTTGATGGTGAGCAACCTGTGCAACGTAACCATCTACGCACAGGCCCTCGGTTCCATTTCGTCCGATACCGACCTCGGAAACATTACCGTCAACGAGTCTGAAGCAGGCTTTTCACAGATATCCGGAAACCTCGTAAACTGCGATGGCAATCCCGTGTCGCTCGCGTCCGTTCAAATCTGCTGGCAGCAAGGTTGCCAGAGCCTCATGGTAATGAACGGCTCCTTCGACGTGGCCTTCTCATGGTGCGATGCTACTGCCTTTACGGTTTCGGTCTTTGATTTTGGAAGCGGCGAAACCGCTCAACTTACCGTCAATGCCGACAATACAATCAACCTCGGAACGGTGCAGCTTTGTGACAACCCCGCCGACGAGTTTATCAACTTTACCATTGATGGGGTGAATGTGGCCTTGCCCAACCCCTACCAGAGCATTGTGGACAATCAGAGCCGTGTAAACGCGCAAAACTCAAGCTACTCTTTTGAAATGCGCTGGCCGGTGGAGGGTGTGACCAATTCGGTTTTCAGCAACAGCGAGGTACAATGGCAATACTCCTACTACACCACCCCCGATACCTCTTTGCAGTTTCAATATGCCTCCTGCGGGTTGGGCGAATGCGAAAATCTCACCTTCACGCTTACACAGGTAGAAGCTGTGGGAGGATATATTGAAGGAACCTTTGAAGGAACCCTCGATTTCAGCAACGGATTTCAGGGCGTAACACCCAATGCGCCGCTATCAGGATCATTTCGTGTACTCAGATCTCAATAACTGTTTTGGTTAAATGACGGAAGTAGAGCTACTGAACGGGTGCATGAATGGCGAGGCGCACTGCCAGCAAGCACTGGTGGTGCGCTTTTCGCCCATGCTCTTTACGGTAGCAAAAAGGTACACCGGAAACGACAACGACGCCCACGACGTGCTGCAGGATGCACTGGTGAAAATACTTACGGCTTTGCAAAAGAACTACGAACACCGAAACAAACTGGAGCCCTGGATGCGCTCTGTAGTCATTACCACCGCCCTCAATGCGCTCGACAGAAGCTGGGTGCGGCGGGAAAAGCAAAGTGAGGTGCTCAATGACCTGGCGCAGGTAGAGCCCACAACCTACGCAAAACTCGGAGCCGAAGAACTCCTGAAACTGATCGCAGCCCTGCCCGATGGCTACCGGCAAATCTTTAACCTGAGTGTGATGGAAGGCTACTCACACGCCGAAATTGCCGACATGCTGCACATTACCGAAAGTACCTCGCGATCGCAACTGCTCCGCGCCCGTCGCATGCTTCAGGAAAAAATTACCGAACTTGAAACTGTACGATTATGAGTGATTTTGAACAACATCTGCGCAACCAGCTCAGCCAATACGAAAGTCCGGTGGATACCGGCGCCGTATGGGCTGGCGTGCAACAAAAGATGGCAAGCGGAGTCAAGGGAGGCTTTGCTCTTTCATGGTACATGGGGGCCTTGCTGGTGCTGCTGATTGCCGGAGGAATTGGGTGGGGACTTCACGCAGCCCAAAACCATGCTACCGCCTTGTATGAGCCCCGCAATACAGAAGCGCTGGCGTGGCTCAACGTTGATGATTTCGAAGCGGAAAGTTCCATCGCAACCCTGCCCGGGGAGTTGGAAAACGAACTGATTGCTTCAGCAGAACACACCCATGCTTCTGCACAACCCGCTTCAACACGTATCGAAACAACAAACCATCACACTGACCATGCCGAGCCACAACCGGAAAAAAGGTTGAATACATTGCCATACACTCCCGGAGACGACGCGGAAACCGTGGGCGGTTCCAAACCCATGATCAACCCCGAATCTGAATATGCAACCGGCCGGGCCACTAAACAGACAAGCGCTGAAAGTGGCGAAGCGAAAACGTCTGACCTGTCGTCAAAGGCTTCATCAGCTCCGTCAGCGCCGTCGGCTCCAACTCAGACTTCCGCATACAGTCGTTTGAACACCATGCCCACGCGGTGGGCCACAGCTTTTGGCCTCAGCACCCGGGAACCATCGCTCATGGGCGGACCGTGGGAAATGCCCGAATGGGAGCACCCCGACAAAGAACCTGAGCCAACGGGAAAATGGATGCTTCGCGGCGGCATTGGAGCCGGGCTGCCTGTACGCCAGCTCAGCGCTCAGGAAAGCGCCATGGAAAGCTATACGGAGCGCCGCAACCAAACCGAAACACCCCTCGATTTTATGAGCGCTCACCTGATGGTGGGCATGCGTCTTTCGGGCGGGTGGTACGCCATGACGGGACTCAACATCACGCAAATAACCGAGTCCTTTCACCTGCGCATGCGCACCGAAGAGAGCACCACCGTGCCCGTGATTTCGGAGATTTTTATCAACGCCAACGGCGATTCTCTGCTGACCTACCAGGACGCCGAAGCAACCATAGTGAGAGAAACAGAAATGAATCATTACAACCGCTACACCCTGATTGACGTGCCGCTCTTTGTAGGTCACGAGTGGCAACGCGGGCGCTGGTTTGTTGCGCTCGAAGGGGGAGTAATGTTCAATCTGTCGCTGCGCGCCTCGGGGAGCGTGCTGGCATACGATGAAGTACCTGTTCGCCTCGAAAATTCGGGCATGATTCGTTCAAGGGTCAACTTCAGCTATGCCGCACAATTGCGCCTCGGATACCAATGGTCTCCCCGCTGGCGCGCAGAGATCGCCGCTTCCTATCGCGCCATCCCCGGGTCTATGCTCTCAGATGATGCCCAAAAACAGAATTACCACCTTCCGGGACTGCAACTGGGATTGCGCTACCAGATTTTTAACCGCTAAACAACTTAATCCAACATAAACAGTCAATTTAGTATCCATCTTACCAAACCCAACAACATGAAACCACTACAACTCTTTTTCGCGCTGCTTTTCCTGAGTGGAACCGTATGCGCCCAACCCGGAATCTGGTTCTCAGGCCAGGTGACCTCACACCCCAATCAGGCATTCGACGTTATTCTTGCCGTTTACTCAGATCCGGTGGTGAGCACTACCCTCACCGTGGATGAAAACGGCGTGATCTCTCCAACCTTTGTAGAACTGCCTTCACCCCAGTGGACCGCCGCAGAAATCATTTTCTCCAACTGCCAGGATGCCGTGGTTACCCACGTAATTCCCAACGATACAGTGCAGGATATGTACAACGTTTTCGTAACCTTCGACTACTGCTACAACGCACCGATACCCGGCTGCACCGACCCCCAGGCCACCAACTACAATCCGGTGGCCACAATGGATGACGGTAGCTGCACCTACGAATGCGCCTTCAATGAACTCACCCTCCAAATGACCGGTGGTGAAATGCTGCCCGACAGCGCAAACATTTTCTGGTTGTTTTTTGAGAACAACAGCATCCCCATCGCCGAAGGCCCAACCTACGCAAACCAATCCCCGCAAACCATCTGTGCGCCCGACGGCTGTTACATGATGGCATTTGGCGCAGTTCCCTTTGGCTGGGACGGCGGCTACACCCTCTCCCTCAACGGGGTGGAAATCGTTTCCGGGGTGCTCGCAGGTGGGCAAGGCCCGCACACTGTGATTGTAGAAAGCGAATTGCTGGGCTGCGACCCCAACAGCGCGGTTCCCGGTTGTACCGACCCGCTTGCCAACAACTACAACCCGCTTGCAACGGTGGACGATGGCAGTTGTGAATACAGCGATTGCGCCTTTACACCGCTCACGCTGAGTATGACCGGTGGAGCAACCCTTGAAGATTCAGCCTACGTATATTGGTCGTTCTCGGTGGGCAACAGTGTGCCTGTGGCAATAGGACCACACTATGTAAACGACACCACACATGCTATCTGTGCGCCCGATGGTTGCTACTTTTTGCACTTTGGTCCTGTACCCGAAGGTTGGGACGGTAGCTATTCCCTCTCCGCAAACGGGGTGGAAATCGCTTCCGGTGAACTGGCCGGTGGAGCAAGCCCGCAATCGGTTTCCGTTTTCTCAGATCTGCTCGGCTGCCCTCCAACCGAAATCCCCGGCTGTACCGACCCCGCAGCCTACAACTTTCACCCCACTGCTACGGTGGACGATGGATCGTGTGAGTACCTTGACAACTGCACCTTAAACCCGGTTCAATTGGTGATTGCCACGCAAATGTGGGCCAGTGAGGTTTCGTGGAATCTCGTGCTCGATGGCGAAACCATTCTCAGCGGAGGAGGCTATGAAGACTACTCAGGTTACGTGCACAACCTCTGCCTCACCGATGGCTGTTACCACCTTGAGATGTTCGACTCCTTTGGCGACGGCTGGAACGGTACAACCTACACGCTTCAGGACAGCCTTACCGGTGAAATTTACGCATCCGGAAGCCTCAATGCAGGCAGTAGCGGCATAGCACTCCTTCCCTTAAATGAAGAATGCGAAGTGGAATGTGGCGAGCTGTCATTTGAATTCATAACCTCCCCGGACTCCTTGCTGGGTTGTGTTGTGTTGACGGAAGCCTTCTACACGGGTGACGACCTCTCGGGCATTATTGAGTGGGATTTTGGCACCGGTTCTCCGCCGAACAACTGGTCAGGGTGGACGAGTGGATATCAATACAGCTTCAACGGAACGTACACCGTTTGTGTAACCTACACCACCGACTACTGCGTGTTGCAATACTGCGATGAATTTGTGGCCTCAGGCTGCGGAGGAACCCTGTTGGGCTGCACCGATCCCCTGGCACTCAACTACAACCCCAACGCCACCGCCGATGACGGTAGCTGTTTCTACGCCGATTCCTGCGCCACCAACACGGTGCTCTTTTCGCTCGAAACCGAACTCTGGGCACCCGAAATTTCATGGAGCCTGCTGCACAACGGCAATGAAGTGGCCTCGGGCGACAACTACCAGAACTTTATGACCTACACCGAGTGGCTCTGCCTGGAAGACGGCTGCTATACCCTGGTGATGCATGACTCCTGGGGCGACGGCTGGAACGGGGCACAGTACGAAATCACCCTCGGAAACGAGGTGCTCAGCGCAGGAACCCTCGACGACGGCAGCTTTGGATATGCTGAGTTCGACATCAATACCCTGAACTGCGAGCCCATCATTGCAGGTTGTACCGATCCCGAAGGAGATAACTACAACCCCGATGCTATCCTCGACGACGGAAGCTGCACCTACGAAAACTGCAACCACAACGAATTGGTGCTCGAAATCAGCGTAAACACCACGAATACTGACACATCCTCTTTTGCGTGGATTTTTGGAGTCAACAACAGCGAACCTGCAGAATACGGGTACTTTTACGCCACCAGTGGCTCTCAAAGCTACGCCATTTGCGCTCCCGACGGCTGCTATGGCTTGATTTTCTCGCCTGTGGACGAAGACTTTGAGGGGAGCTATACCCTGGTGATGAATGGTGCCGTGATTTCCTCAGGCGATTTTGACGGCGGCCAGTCGTTCTGGAACTTCCCCGTAGAGTTGGGCGACGATGTAGATTGCCCCACCTACGAATTTCCGGGTTGTATGGACCCCGCGGCGCTGAACTACAACCCCTACGCCAACGTGGACGACGGCACCTGCCAGTATATGTTTGGCTGCAACATTTACTTTGTGGTATCGCCCGACACCACCGGCGGCAACACCGTGTGGATTACGCCCTCGCCCAATATCTACAACGCCACTGAGTTGCTGTGGGACTTTGGCGACGGCAATACCAGCACCGACCTCTTCCCCATTCATACCTACAGCGGCGATGGTCCCTATTTGCTCTGCCTCACCGTAACGCTCGACGACCCCGACAACGCCGGTTTCTGCACCGTAACGTTCTGTGCCGAGCTCACCAACGAGATGATCAATCCGCCGGGCATGGGCGCGGGCTTTACCATCAATGTGGTAGATCCCGGAAACATTACCGGAACCGAGGAGCTTGCCAATACCCTGGATATGAATCTATGGCCCAACCCCACGCGCGACATCACCACTGTGCAGTTCACGCTCAGCAGCCCCGACCTGGTGGCCCTGGAGTTGTACGACGTATCCGGAAAGATGCTGCAGCAGCGCAGTTGGGCGGCCTCGGCGGGCGAGAACCTGCTTCAGCTTGACCTCGGCTCCCTGCCAGCGGGCATGTACCTGCTGCGCCTCACGGGCGACCAATACCAGCAAAGCGCCCGACTTGTAAAGCAATAAACCCAAACCATTACCTACTACTCCTTAAGCCGGCCCTCCCCAACGA
>REDV01000100.1 GCA_007695365.1 Cryomorphaceae bacterium
GGCAATAAATTTATAGGAATTGTTTTTATAGATCGATAGCCCACGAGAAGGGATTGACTGCGTGGAATTCAATTTCTCGTGGGAGCGGGGGAGATAACCCTATTTTTATACTTGATATCCTAAACTGGCACAATTTGAACCGAAACAGCTGGCACTAACCAAACCGAAATAGGTGGCACTGTTTGAACCGTGTTATCCAGCGAATACCTAAGACGGATGCCGCTTTTGAGAGACTCTGGAAAAATACAGAAATAGTTTCCCCAGACATAGATCCAGAATTGATTAAAAGTGATCAAGCTTTCAAAAAAGTTCATCGTTCAGGGCTATTCAAACACCATGTCGATGAAATGATGAAAAGTCAGAACAATGTGAGAAAATTATACAACATCCATCAATCTTCAATCGATGAATACGTTATAGGTGATTATCCAATTTTGTTTAGGAAAACGCCCAGATTGTTTAGCGAATTCGGAGAACTTGATTTTTTAATTGCCGTTTCATCGCGGCGGCTATACTCATCTACTGTTGAGTCCTATGCGATAAATAGTGAAACTTCACTTATTTATAATGCGGCTATTATTGAACAATCCACGAGGTATGTAGCTTGTTCAAACCAGAGCGAGTTATTGAAATCTGTTAAATTTTATAACGATTTAAAGAAGAAAGGTTTGAATTATACGCTGTCGGCCCTGGTATTTGAAAATGAGAAGTAAGGAGGTTAAGTTACTGTGAAAATACCCAATGGGTAACCATCAACTCCCCTCCACAATCCCAATCTCTTCCTCCGTTAACCCATACAGCTCATAAACCATGGCGTCAATCCCCTTGTCCAGTCTGTCCACTTCTTGTTGAAGCTCCTGCACCTTGGCTTTTTGTGGCTCATCTGGGTAGAATACAAATGACTAATTATGGGCCGTGCGTGTCCATCCACCAAGCAAATCAAATATTAACGGTTTAACAGAGTGTGGGTCATAATCTTTGATATCGAGAACTTGACCGGGTGAATAGCCGAGTTTGCATTGAATGCAATGACGATTTTTAGTCACGCGCCCATGGGTATGCATGATACAGTTTCTAATATCGTAGTATAATTTCAACGAACTATTGAATTCCTTTGGAGGAGAAAAGTCTAATTTGGTTAAAACCAGATTGTCAGAATAGTTGTCTAATTTTTTTAATAACTGCGATAATCCTGTGTGGTAAAAGGAATGGTCCATTAACGACTCGTCAGTTATTAAGTCTCCTTTAGCTTCCATTTCAGCGGCAACTAATACATGTTGCATGGTTGATTCTAAAATCGAGAACATCTCAACGTAATTAGTAGACTGTAATGACATTATGGCTTCTTCTCGGAAAGTCCCTTTGCCCACACCGAGTAGACCTCTGAGGTTGGGCCAATTACCATTTTGAGCATCAGTTGAAGGAGTGTATTTACCAAGTAAATCGAATATTTCTTGGTCATCTTCCTTTAGAGCGTTGATCAAACTCAATTGGTAATCCATGAATTGGATCCGCTTTCCCACCCATGATCTAAAGTCAATTAAAAACTCAAAAAAATCCATGTTTATCATTTAGTCCGAATTCAATGTATATCTTTTTGTTCGCGTTAAAACATAGTCCCACAATGCCTTAATAATTTCCGTAAAACAATTATCCTGACGGTATCCATCACCCCACCCCCGCATTCTCCTTGATCCCATCCAGTATGCTGATCACCTTGTGGGCGTCGGCTTCGTCAAATACGCCGAGGAGGCCCTGGTCGTTGACGTGGGTGAAAGGCTCCTCGAAAAGCATGCGGGCCTCAATGATGCCGTTTTGCTCCAGAAAGGAAATGATGTTGTTGATAAACGTCATCTGGTCGGCGGTGAGGTTTCCCTTTAGAAGGAAATCGGCAAATGCGGCTTTGGCGGCCTGAATGTCGAGCCCCACAATGCTGCGGATAAATACGCCCAGGGGTTGGTCGCCATATTCCTTCACGTAATCTTCGCGGGTGCCGCGCTCCTCGCCGTCGAATAGCAGCCGCTCAAGTTCCTGCAACTCGGCCACGGTAATGGGTGTATTGCTCCGTATCTTCGAAATAGTGAGGTGGTGCCTGTTTTTTCGGATGTACGCCTCCACGCGCTCGCGGTAGGGTCTCGAATTCTTTATGGTGGGAAGAACAGGCCTCTCGCGCACTTCGTTTTCCAAAATGGCATCCTCTAGGTTGGTATAGACGTTCTTCTGTTTTTCCACATCCAGAAACTTAATCAGTTCGCGCAGTGCCACCCGAACGTCCTCAAGTTTTTTTACATGCACATTTTGCCAGAAGTTTTCGGCCTGAATGCTGTTGATAAGTTCGCGCTGCGCCGACACCGCCGGGATATTCATTTTCCTGCCCAATGCGCGCACGATCAATTGCAGCTGGTTTATATACCGCGAAGCATCGTTGTTGCGTAGCATCACCAGGTTAAGGGTTAGCATTAACACGTCGAACCGGCGCGCAAGTTCGTGGTCACCTTTTTCGGGTGAGGGAAGGTGCGAAAGATGCTCTTTGATGTCGATTACATCGCCCATCGAGAGGTTCTGCCAGCGTGTTTTGTTGCAGTATTCTACTACGTAGCGTAACTTGGCTTGCACCACAAAGCGGTTGCGATCCAGTTTTTTGACACATTGGTACAACCAATCTTCATAAATGGCCGCAAGTTCGTTTTCAGGTTCAGACTTTTCTTCCGCGCGCCGAATCGCCATCATGATCTCGAGCTTGAGCTCAAAGATGCGCTGCGTAAGGCTCACCATCGAGCTTCCTGGAGCGCCCTCCGGGTTTTCCTCAAAGAACTCGAGGTTGCCGCAGAGGTCAAAAATTATAAAGTATTCCTTGTGTTTTCCCGGTCCAAACAGATCGGGAGCCAGCCGGGTTCCGCGGCCAATCATCTGCCAGAACTTGGTAGCTGAACGCACCATTTTGAAAAACACCAGATTCACCACACGCGGAGCATCCACACCTGTATCCATCATATCCACAGAAACCGCAATCTGAGGATCTTTGTCTTCGTATTCGTCGCAAAACCGCTCCAGCAAATCGGGTGCTTTGCTTTCGTAATTGTCGATGACGCGCAAAAAGTCTCCGCGGTATTCAGGAAAATTTTTGTTGAAGCGCTCTTCAATAAACACCGCGTGTTTGTGGCTTCGGGCAAAAATGATGGTCTTGCCGAGTTTGTCGCCGCCTTCTACCTTCAGGCCTTTTTCCATCAGGTATTGCAGCGCCTTATCCACGGTGTCGTTGTTAAACAGCCAGTTGTTCAGTGCGTCGCCACCAATAAAATCGGGCACTTCGCCGGAAGTGGGATCGCCGTACTTTTCTTCATACTCCCCTTTTTCGCGCTCGCTGAGATCGCTGTAACGAATGCCTTCTCGCGGAAATTTGAGCGGTACGTCAATACCTTTGGGTGGCACTAGATATTGGTCATTTACGGCCTGATCGAGTTCATAGGCAAAGGTTGGGTTGTTGTCCTCAATGTCGAAAAGTCCATAGGTATTGCGGTCTATATCTGTTTTGGGCGTGGCTGTGAGCCCCACCAGCAGAGCATCAAAGTAATAAAAGATGGCGCCGTATTTCTGATAAACCGAGCGGTGGGCTTCGTCAATAATAATTACATCAAAATGACCGGGACTGTAAAAACGCTCATCATGGTTACGCATGCCGTCAATCCTGTTCATCATGGTGGGGTAGGTGCTGAACACCAGGCGCGTGCTGTCATCTTCTTTCTCTTTCGTGAGATCGATGGAGGAGAGGTTGGGTAAAAATTCACCAAAGCGTTTTTTGGCCTGCGAAACCAGCGCGTTTCGGTCGGCCAGAAATAAAATGCGCTTGGCCCAACGGCATTTGGTGAGCATATCCACAATGGAAATGGCCGTTCTTGTCTTTCCCGAACCCGTGGCCATGACCAACAGTGCTTTGCGCGCAGCTCCGGTAAGTTCACCCGAGGGATTTTCGCGGACAAACGATTCGGCCACACGCTGCACGGCTTCTTGCTGGTAGTAGCGGCCTGAAATTTCTTCGTTTACAGTAAACTGCCGCAGGTCCAGCCGGTCTTCGCGGCGGTCAATGGCACGCTGCAACTCGTCTTTGGTGAAGAAGCCCGAAACTTGTCGCTCCGGGTAAAAGCGATCGTCCCACAAATAAGTTTCAAATCCGTTGGTGTAGAAAATAATGGGCCGTTGACCGTGTGAGGCTTCCAGGCAATCGGCGTAGAGTTTGGCCTGGTGGCGACCTTTGCGCGGATCAGCCATGGTTCTTTTGGCTTCGATAACGGCGAGGGGTTTGCCGTTGTCGCCCCAGAGCACATAATCCACATAGCCAATACCGGTTCGGTTGGTGCTGGCGGGCATGCCTTTTACTTCGTATTCCAGTTCGTAGCCTTCGCGCAATTGACCCCAACCGACTTCTTTTAGCGACTGGTCAATGTAGAGCTTGCGGGTTTGTTGCTCAGATACCAGCAGTGGGATTTCTTTTTCGAGGTCATGGGTGGCCTCGCGGGCTTCTCGCCGTTCTTTGAATGCCGCTTTTTCTGCTTCCAGTTCGCGACGCATTCCTTCCACTTCCAGAGCTTGTTTTTCCAATGCCTCACGGTCTGCACGAATGGCTTCATTTCTGGCCCGAAGGTTTTGCTCCATGCGTTGAAGCTCACGCGTCTGCAACTCCTGCTTTTGGCCGGTTGGGATCAACGCCTCATTAAAAGGCTTAAGATCCGGTTCGGTCTCGGCGTAGTAAATGGCCAGAAAGCTAGTGAAGCGGTAAAGGTTTTTCAGCGCCACCATGCCCTCGGCGGGTTTAATGGGCTTGCCGTGGGCCGCGTTGTTGCCAAAAAGTCGAATGAGGTTGATTTCGCGGTACATCGACGGCTTCAGGATGTCTTTGAAACACTGCTCATTCATCAGCGCCCCGAGTTTGGTATCGTAAGGTTCTTCCAGGTCAGGGTCGTTGGCGTAGAGCCATTGTACCGTTTTTTCGAGCGCACTCCTGCAAATAATGGCGCAGGCCTTGGGCGAGATCAGCGCGAGCTGCTCGGCTTCGGTCGCTTCCCGATATATTTCGGGCCATGATTTTTGAAGGAACTGGAAGTTGCTCATTGTTTTACTGAAATGCGTCGGCAAAATAGTGAAATCTTTGGTTGTAAGTCAAAGTAGTTATGGGATTATCAGGGCAAATGCATTTAAACTGATTAGACTAGATGACAACAACAGGTGATTTTGGAATGAGAAGGTGGCTCCCTTGCGCACTTTGCGCCTGCCATGCCGCAGGCAGGCCTTCCCTGCCCGCGGCAGGCGGGTTTGCGGTCCCTGCTAAGGGACTTGCGGTAAAAAGGCTTAACCGCAAGGTGCGCAACAGAGACGCAACGAGCGCAAAGAAATTATTATCAAACCTAAAGTCTAGTTCAAATTAAGTCGGTTTTATATGCGTTTGCCATGCGATAATGACGACGAAATAACATTAAATGTCGATTTATGGCGTATATTTGTAACGAAATTACAAATACGCCCTCCAAATGGTCCTCGAAATCAAATTGAGTAATTTCTTTTCCGTCGACGAAGAAGTGACTCTGGATATGCGTGCCGCCAACATCAACACGCAAAAAACGAGAGATCTTTCCCATCTCTGTTTCGACTTCAACGACGATCAGATCTTAAAATCGGCTGTGATATACGGCGCCAATGCTTCCGGAAAAAGCAATATCATCAAGGCCATTCGCTTTTGCCACGCCATGGTGTACGAATCGCACAAGCACAACGAAGACACCAACTTCAATTTCATGCCCTTTAAATTCAGCAAAAAGAAGGCTGCCCCGAGCCACTACTTTATCCGCTTTGTGGCCGAAGGGATAGAATACGCCTATTCATTCAGCTTGACCAATACCGAAATTGTAAAAGAAAGCCTGTACTACTATCCGCAGGGGAAAAAAGCCAAGGTGTTTGTGCGCGATGAAAGCATTAAAGGGGATAAGCGCGACAAATATTCTTTTGCCAAGTCGGTAATCAAGCGGCCTTTTGATGTAGTGGAAAATACCTCCCGGAAAACGCTTTATATTTCCAGGGCCAGCCAGATGGATCGGGAAATTCCAAAAATACTGTTCAACTTTTTTCACAACGATTTTATACTGAGACACTCTTATTTTGCTGCCAGCAACATAGAGTCACTTCAAAAGACCCACAAGACACAATTGCTGAAAGCCCTGCAACTGGCCGATAGCGATATTGTGGATTTTAAAGTGAAAGTAATTCAGCAGCCCGGAAAAAAAGTGCGGGTTAGCCTCGATACAGAGGAATTACATATTGAAGATGGCTTTATG
Source organism: Cryomorphaceae bacterium (assembly GCA_007695365.1). NCBI lineage: Bacteria > Pseudomonadati > Bacteroidota > Flavobacteriia > Flavobacteriales > Cryomorphaceae > Cryomorphaceae bacterium. Next base: position 6,327 of record REDV01000100.1, read on the forward strand.
GAGCAACTCGAAATCAAAACATATCACAAGTTCAACCGGGAAGTACCATTTGATTTTTTCACGGAAGAATCGCTTGGTACACAAAAGTTATTTTTCATGATGATGAGTATCATTGATGTATTGAGCAACAACAAGGTGTTGCTGATTGACGAGATCGAGGACAGCCTGCACCCCAAGATCATCGAATACATCATTGAACTGTTTCACCGGAGCGAAAGGGCCCAGTTGATCTTTACCACGCACAACACGCATATTCTTGATCTGAAGCGATTCCGGAAAGACCAGATCTGGTTTGTAAACAAGAAGGAAAACGGCAGTTCGGACTTGTACTCGTTGTACGACTACAGCGATTTCAGGGATACGATGGATGTGGAGAAAGCCTATCTGCAGGGGCGTTTTGACTCGGTGCCGATTGTGGATTACTCCAGCGAAAGTTTGAAGCACCTAATGGACGAATAAATGGCCCGGAAGCGCAGAGCACCGAAAGGGAAAAAGATGAACCCCACCTTTTTTGTCTTCTGTGAGGGCGAAACGGAAGAAGCCTACGTGCATTTTTTGAAAAGACATTTTCGGCTGCCTTCCATTCAAATTCACTCCAGGGTGAGCCGGAATAAAATTACGGCGCGGTACATCAAAAACTACAAGCAGGATAAACCCCAACACGAGAAAGACCGCGATTTTCTGATGTACGACCTCGATGTGCCGAAGATACTGGCGCGTTTGAAAAAGATAAAAGGAGCCACGCTGTTGGTCTCCAATCCCTGTATTGAATTGTGGTTTTTGCTCCACTTCAAAAATCACCAAGGAGAGTGCGACCCCGATTTCTGCACGCGTGAAATGCGCAATCGAAACAAAGGTTATCAAAAAGGCGACCTGAGTACCAAATTGGAGGAGAAGCTGAGTACTAAAATGGACCAGGCAGTAACCCGCGCCAAAGCACTTGAACCTTTTCAAAATCCGTCTTCGACGGTTTATCGGTTAATAGAGGCGTTGTTGGAGTTGAGGAAGTAGTTTAGGGAAACAATTTCCAGTAACTCATTTCAATATTCTGACGACCTCCGACAATAGTATATCCAATTCAGACTGGTAATCCACCTGCTTCATTAATGGAATTGAATCCTTTTTACGGGCTTGAGTATGGAGGTATCCATCAGCAGTATTGCGAAAGGAGTTTTGTAAGTTTTTAAACAATTTACCGTGACTTCTGCCTCCATCTTTGTAGTTATGCGCCAACTCATTGAACGATGCAAATCCAAAAATTGGGGGAACATAATCCATTATAGCTCGCAATAACATGCCTACAGAAAGAACACATTCACTACGGTAGGCTACGTTAATCTCATCACAGAGAACAAGTAACCTCGAAAGATCAAACTTTTCACACTGTATCACTTGAATCTCTGCGATACGCTTTGGATCAACAAAATCGGTCGACAATTTTTCCTCTATTAATTCGAGGGCCATTCCTTTCTCGCCAAAACCGCTGTCTCCAATGATATCATCTGTAACTTCTTCTCCCAATAATAGAAAGGCTTCGGGTTTGAAGCAATTTTTATTAAATAGGCCGCTCATTAAAAGACCTTTACTCGCACACTTATTTTTAAAAGTATCATGGTCAATTTCAAGTTTCATGGAGAATATCCTGATTTCTCTTATTTCCCCAAAACTTTGTGTTTTTCCAGAAAGAGTAAACTTTGTTTTCCCCAAATGGTATGTTTCCACAACTCGCTTCATTTGCCTTTCTGAAAGAGCAAATAGGTACCAGCTGTACAGCTGCTCACGCAAATAGATGTTATATTTAACTTCAACCACCTGTTAAACAGTTTCTAATCATTGTTTAATTCTGATAGTCTCGTATCTAATTTGTCGATTAAATCTTTGCACTTCTGCGCTTCTTTGTAGTCTTCGTTTTTCACCGCTTTCTCTATGGATTTCTCATGTAATGCAATCCTATTTCTTATTTCTGTCGTATCTGTAATTTCATAAGGGAGACCATCAACTGTGATTGATGTAATATATTCATTTCCTGTGTGGTCTCCGGTTTGTTCAACACCATTTCCTTCTAACCACAATTCATGAGTTTCATTTATGGCCTTCTTGAAAATATCAAACACTTCATTCGGAATGTTCAGTAATTCTTCGTTTTTGCCATGCGATCTATGAAAGCTCACAAAATAACGTCCAATACGTAAATCAGCCGTTATATTGTTGTCAAACAAATTTTGATTCTTAAGAATTTTTCTGATTTCACGGCCCATCATTTGAGCGATCCGGTCATACTTCTTTTCTTCATCAGTCATATCAATGCGTTTTAAAATTATTCCACCTCGTTCTTAATATCCCGGCAATAGCTACTTCATAAAAATACAACTTATAAGCGTCTTTTTCTGGTAGGACGGAAACATACAATTCCTGAATGTCCATACGCGCTTCTTCAAGGGCGTCGGAGCAAATATCTTTTCGGAATCCTCTGTGGTCATGTGCTAGCTTTGCCATCAGATATGCTAATGAAGACTGATTTTGCCCCGTGCCCCAACCGTGTTGCTTCAATCTACGGGCAATGGTATTAGAAATACCCAGGTATTCGAGTTCGACGAGGCCATTTTGTTTTGTGCCGAAAAGATAGAGGCCACTCAACTCGTTGTTTCGTTTTGCATTGTACAGCGTTGCATTCGGTTCAACATCTAGCATTTCAAAGAATTCTTTCTTGCGATTGGTCCTGTTACCGGACATATGGAAAAGATCCTTTAGCCGAACGCCTTTGTTTAAGCCACGCCGAAGCAATTCTGCCTTTTCCTTTGCCTCATCAAAAAGATTGTCAATGTTATCCGGAAACGCGCCAATCATGTTGCCTCAATTTTCGTTATACCCAAAATCTCTTGAGCGCAATACGTTCTTCCAATGCGATTCCCGTTGACCAACCTCAGCGTCCGGTGTTTTAAAATCTGCCACTTCGAGCAGAGAGAATTGAAAGTTCACTTTGTAATCCAGTCCTTTTTCCTTGAGTAAATGCCGCAATGCCTTATTATCACCATGGCCATTATTCACATAGGTTGACCATCGCTGCCAAATCCCGTCTTCTCCATCTGCTTTCCCAACATATTGTTTGCCATTAGTAATATCCGTGATGCAGTATATGCCTTTGATATTGGCCAAAGCGCCGTACCAGGTCTTTTCCTTCTGGTCGATAATCAGGTTTAGCTCGCTGTAGGAAATGCAGACACAGTGATGGCCTGGATAGCTTTCAATGGTCATGCGTTGAGGCAGGTATTCGAGCATCGCCATTTCATTGGCCAATTCTTTTTTCCAGATGTAACTGGCACGCCCGGTCCTTTTGTAAGCCAAAACAGCCCTGCCGATAAGAGGCTCTTGCCCCTCTACAAGGTTAAGGTCGTAGTACCACATTTTGGAATCTTTAAGCCGTTTGCGCCCGCTTACTCCATACACGCCCACGAACAGCCATCGGTCGCGCCCAATGCGAATCAGCGAAATGACATAGTCGCATTCAAAATTCTTTTGGGTTTGGTGACTTTGCCAATCGTTAAAAGAGCCTTTGTAAAACTGTTGAATAGGAGAGCCGCTCTTGGAATTTACGGCCAGATGTATTTTGTAGCGCTTGTTTGGGTTAATAACAATATTGCAGGCGTGAAGTAGGTCTGATGATGAGAGCATAATTTTGGTTGTTGATCATTGTGCTCAAAAATAAGGTTTTAGCACGATCATTCCAACTCCCCTTTAAACGCCCGCTGCAGCAAGCTGTTAAATAGTGTATGTGATAACTCTAACTCTTTCAAGACAAACTCCTTTTGCTGCTTGATTAAATGTAATCTATTCTCAAATTCTGTCTGTACTTCTATTGGAGGAAGGAGAATTTCGATTTCCTGAATCCTAAATAATGCCAACTTAGGCACGCCAACTGCCATAGTTTTCTTTATAATTTGTTGCTGAACATGAGCGCTCATCAAATAATGAGCAAGAAAAATCGAGTTTAACTCACAGCTATTTTTGGCTATAATCTTGTTCGCGTTTTCCGTTAAATTCGCACCATCTAATTCTTGTGGAACAATTCCTACATCTCCGATTCCCACGCCTACAACTGTTATAACTACATTTCCTTTTTCAACAGTGTAACGCCAAAGGCTTTTTGCTAATTCCTTCGTCAAATACTCTAAGTTCTCTGTTGTGACTTTGCCATTTTTAATATTCTGAGCTTTGACATATGGATGAATAGTAATATTCTTTTGCAGTGATTCCCCTTTCGGAACCCTTTTCCCGCCCTTTACAACACAAGCTTCACCAATAGTTGAAGTTCGATACCCCTTCTCATTCCTCACCGGATCCCCAAACATATCCAAAAACAAGCTCTGCGCCAGTTCATCGTATTTGTCGATAAGCGCTTTGGTTTTTTGGCGGTAGGCATCGGCCGCATCCAAAATGGCCGCTATCTTTTTTTGCGTGGCGAGTGGCGGGAGAGGGATTTGGAGATTTTCCAGAATTGTTCTGGAAATGTGAGGAATAGTTGCGCCTGTAGCCGTGTCTCGTAAGTAATTGAATTTTGACTGTAAGAACCTGCCAGCGTATTCTGAATCAACTTTACCATTGAGGGGGGAGAGCTTCGCTATTGTGCTACCAATTGCTCCTTCAAGACCATAACCTATTGTACCCGCATTAGCTCCGTCCCAGGCAATGAGAATGTCGCTTTTATTGCAAATAACAGTTTTTGCTTTCGGATCAGTGAACTTAAGGTTGTCGTCAGATCGTAAGTCTTCGATTTGGATGTACCGCAGCCCGGAGTCAAAATCAAATTCCGGTGACTTCTTTCCTTTCGAAATCTTGTATAAGTCTTTTACCTTCATTACTTCAATAGGGATTCGAGTTCTCGGAGTGCCTTTCCTCGTGCTTTGTCCAATTCTTTGATCTCCTCAATAATCTTCTCCGGCTTTTCATACTCCACCTCCTCATACTCCACTTCCTTGTACCGGTTTACGCTGAGGTCCCAATCGTTGGCTTTAATTTCGTCAAAGGGCACCATAAAGCTTTGTTCGGTGCGTTTGCGGGTGGCTTCGTTTTTCAGGTTTTTCCAGCGGGTGAGAATGTCGGGCAGGTCGTTTTCCTTTACCTCCTGGCGCTTGTCGTCGAGGCTCAGTCCGTCGGCGTGCATATCGTAAAACCACACGTGGTCGGTGCCGCCGCTTTCGGTTTTGGTAAAAATGAGAATGGCCGTGCTCACCCCGGCGTAGGGTTTAAACACGCCGCTGGGCATGGAGATGACGGCGTCGAGCTTTTGGTTTTCTACCAGTTCCTGCCGGATGGCCTTGTGCGCATTGGATGAGCCAAATTGCACGCCCTGGGGTACAATAACCGCTGCGCGTCCACCGGTTTTCAGTATTCGCAGCATCAGGCCGAGAAAGAGGAGTTCGGTCTTTTTGGTTTTTACGGTTTTCAGAATGGAGCTTTCTACCGCGTCGTAATCGAGGCTGCCGGTAAAGGGCGGGTTGGCCAGGATAAGCGAAAACTGTTTGCGCATGTTGGCGTTGCTTTCGCTCAGGGCGTCTTTCAGTACCAGGTTGGGGTTGCGGATGCCGTGCAGTTGCAGGTTCATGGCCCCGATGCGGATCATCGTGGCATCGAACTCCACGCCGGTAAACATGTGGTGGTGGTAATGCTCGCGAAAGGTTTTGTCGTGAAACCACTCGGGGTGGTGTTCGTGAAAGTACTCTCCGGCGGCCACCAAAAAGCCCGCGGTGCCCGCAGCCGGGTCGCAGATCAGGTCGTCCTGCTGGGGTTCCATCATTTCTACCATCATTTTAATAATGTGGCGCGGGGTTCGGAACTGGCCGTTTTCGCCCGCCGAGGCAATTTTGCTGAGCATGTATTCATAAAGGTCGCCCTTGGTGTCGCGGTCGCGCATATCGATGCCGTCCATCAGTTGCACCACCTGGTCGAGCAGGCGAGAAGAGCCGATCATAAACGTGGCTCCTTTCATGTATTCGCCAAACACGCCGCCTTCTTCGCCCACAGTTTTCATGTGGTCAAAAACCGTCATTCCGTCAATGGAGGGTTTGGTGAAAAGCTCGAACATACTTTCGGGCTCCAGGTTTTTGAATTTGCTCCACCGAAAGGGGTAGAACTTTTCTTCGAAAATGGGTTGTTGGATGGGCTCTTTGGTAAAGCTGGCCTGTTTTTCTTTGGCGGTGTGTTCTTCGTCGAGCCGCCGAATAAAGAGCAGAAAGGTAAACTGCTCAATGACCGTGAGCGGGTTGCTGATGCCTCCCGTCCAGAAGGTATTCCAGATTTTATCTACCTGCGATTTGAGGGGGCCTGTGATCATGGGGATGTTTTGAACTTTTTTGTTACGGCGTAAATATAGTACAATGAAAGTTGGGTGAGGAAATGTGGCGCAGGATTCAAAGCTCTGGAAGC
>REDV01000101.1 GCA_007695365.1 Cryomorphaceae bacterium
GCTACGCCAAGACGTCCAAAAAGGAGCAGGTAAAGTGGAGCGAGTTTACGCGCAAATACATACTGCATCGCAAAAACCTTATGTACCTCTTTGTGTTGATCGACGCCCGGTTGGAGCCTCAGCGCATTGACATGGAGTTTATGGCGTGGTGTGGCACCAAGGGGATTCCGTTTGTGATGGTGTTTACCAAAATTGACAAGCTAAGCAGCAGTCAGCTTCACAAAAGCCTGCGCGACTACAAGAAGGAAATGCTGAAAAGCTGGGAGGAACTTCCGGTACAAGTCTCCACATCGGCCACCTCTGCGGCAGGAAGAAACGAACTGCTCGATATCATTACCCGCACCAATCCGCTTTTTGCTGAAATGAAGAAGCAAGGCAAGGTTTAAAGGTGTAGCTTATGGGTACTCCCCGCGAGATGTTTCGGGGCGCAGCTCCTGGCGTCGCTGCTACGGTCGAAATGACAATATACTCATAACCAGAAACAAAAACTCCGTTCAGCGTAGCGTCTCGCTGTGCTGACATATTCAAGGCGTCCCCGTCTGCTTTTTATTTCCGATTGTGAGCCACGAGAATCCGCGCCAAATCCTTTTCAATCACACTCCCTTGTCATTTCGACCGGAACGCCGAGGGACGCGGCACGGAGTAGCCTGCAAAAAATTCAGTGAGATAAAAACGAAGTCATCAACAAGCAAACCCCAATCACACCCCACAAAAAAAACCCGGCGCGGTGCACCGGGTTTTCGTCATCAGCTGTGCAAGCAGCTAGTCCATAATAAGGCGAATGGTGTTTCGCTCACCACGGTGGCTTACTTCCAACAGATACATACCGGCGGGCAAGCCTTGCCTGTGCAGGGTAACCCAATCGGCGTTTTGAATTCCGTAATCAAACACAAGAGCTCCGAGCGTATTGAACAGTCGGAGGTGAACACCGGCTCCCAGTTCGCTCAAGTCCACATTTACATGGTCGCGCACAGGATTGGGAAAGGCCTTAACGCGCCCAATGGCTACCACCTCATCCACCGAAGTGGGGATGGGTGCCGGCCCGTACTCACAGGTAAGCGGTGCATCACACACAAAGTGGTACAACCAGTTTCGCGAAATCACTATGGTAGTATCGTAAATCTGTGCGTTGGTGCTGTGCGGCACGTGATCGAAACCCACGTGCGTTTCGAGGCAGGCGGTAAGGCCAATGTTCTCCGCCCGCGCCTGGATGGATGCGCTGCCATCTACCGGTATCAGGTTAATAAACCCAAGAAAAACCAGGGTCTCCGAACCATAAGGCACGGTTCCGTCTTCATCACCGTGAAAGCTCAATACCGGGGTTTCATTGGCCTGCATCCAGGTGGTATCGCCAATGGCCCCTGCGATATTGATGATGGCTGTCAGCTCTGAGCTGTAACCGGCATTTCCGGTATTTCCTTCCAGTCCGCCATCCAATCCGGGCGCATTCATATCAATGCCTTCGGGCACCTCATCCAGTGAATTGAGAAAGCCTGTGTGCAATGCCATGAATCCACCGGCAGAGACACCTGTCATAAAGACCTTGTCGGGATTAATACCGTAGGGATTTCCATCCTCCTCTACCGACTTTCGGAAAAAGCGTATGGCTGCGCGCGCGTCGTGCACCGCTCTCCATACCGCTTTGGTAACTGAGTTGGGCGTGGGAATAAACTGACCGGGATCCGTTGCCCCCAGGCGGTACTGTATAGAAGCCGCCACATAACCCAAACGGGCAAAATCCTGGCAGAGAGGAACCACATCGTTTCCTGTTTTACTACCCGCTACAAAAGAGCCTCCATGGGCAACAATAATGAGGGGACGATTGGTTTCGGTGTCACCTTCCGGAGTGTAGACATCCAAAAAAAGATCCTGCATGTTTCCGGCAGAATTCAGATTGGCTCCGTACTGAACATCACTCTGCACATCCCAGCTACTGAACACAAATTCACGGTAGCGTTCACCGTCGCATTGGGCCGAAATGTTGGAAGGAAAAGCAGCCACAGCTGCAAGCAGAAGGCCGCCCATCATCGGTCGGACACCCCTCTGCATCATGGTTTCAAAAACAGGTTGCATCTTTGTTTGGTTTTAGGATTGGAATTAAACTACTGCGTTTGGTTACGTTCATCAATGGAGATACCTTTGCATGAAATTTCGCAGCACCACGCAACAATCGCGGGCGGCTGCGGTTCTACCCATACAAACCTCCATTTGTGGAAGCCGAAAATACAACAAAATCCACCCGTACCGAAGATCGCAAAGCGGTAACCATTCTTTTTGCCGGTGATTCCGGCGACGGTATTCAACTTACCGGCAGTCAGTTTTCTGACACCAACGCCCTTTTTGGCAACGATATCAGCACCTTTCCGAATTTCCCGGCTGAAATCCGGGCGCCACAAGGAACGCTGGCAGGCGTTTCAGGATTCCAACTTCACTTCGGAAGTGTAGAAGTTTTTTCGCCTGGCGACCAGTGCGACGTGCTGGTGGTGATGAACGCAGCGGCACTCAAAGCCAACCTCAGCAACCTGAAAATAGGCGGAACCATCATTGCCAATACCGATGGTTTCGACAAGAAAAACCTTCGACTGGCCGGTTACGTGGATGTGCAAAATCCGCTTACCGACCAAAGCCTGGGGCAATACCGCGTGGTGGAAATTGCCGTTACGCAAATGACCCGCGAGGCGCTCAAGGACTTTGAATTGGGCATGAAGGAAAAAGACCGCAGCAAAAACATGTTTGTGCTCGGTTTTATCTGCTGGATGTACAACCGGAGCCTGAACCGCACCCTCGACTTTTTGAACGAGAAATTTGCCGGTAAGCCCGATATTATCCAATCCAATGAAGCAGTGCTTCGTGCGGGATACAATTTTGGCGATACTTCTGAGACCTTTACCAGCAGGTACGACGTAAAACCTGCCCCACTGAAAAAAGGGGTGTACCGCAACATCATGGGTAACCAGGCTACGGCCATCGGGCTGATTGCCGGGGCTGAAAAAGCAGGCCTGGAGCTATTTTACGGCTCCTACCCCATTACGCCGGCTTCCGACATACTGCACGAACTGGCGCGCCACAAAAACTTTGGGGTACGCACCTTTCAGGCCGAGGACGAAATTGCAGCCATTTGCTCTGCCATTGGGTCGTCGTTTGCCGGAGGACTGGGAGTAACTGCTTCTTCGGGGCCGGGTATTGCCCTCAAAGGCGAGGCTCTTGGTTTGGCGGTTATGCTCGAATTGCCGCTGGTGGTGGTAAATGTGCAACGCGGAGGACCGTCCACCGGATTACCTACCAAAACCGAGCAGGCCGATTTGCTGCAGGCCCTGAACGGGCGTAATGGCGAAGCGCCTGTACCGGTTATTGCCGCAGCACATCCTTCAGACTGTTTTTGGATGGCCTACGAAGCCGTACGCATTGCCGTTGAGCACATGACGCCTGTGATGCTGCTTACCGACGGGTATGTGGCCAACGGAGCTGAGCCCTGGCGATTCCCCAAGTCGGATGATTTGAAACCCATCAAGCCCAACTTTGCCAATCCCGAAGACTACAAGGAAGATGAATACCTCCCTTATAAGCGCGACGATAGAGGCGTGCGCAAATGGGCCACACCCGGAATGATCAACCTTCAGCACCGCATTGGTGGCCTTGAAAAGCAAGACCTCACCGGAAATGTTTCTTACGACCCCGAAAACCACGAGCGCATGGTAAAGCTGCGCGAAGAAAAAGTGCGTCGCATTGCCGATTTCTTTCCTGCATTGGGCATTGAAATAGGCGACGAAAAAGGCGATCTGCTGATTTTGGGCTGGGGAAGCACCTATGGCGCCATTCGCACAGCAGTGAGGGATCTGAACGAGGAAGGCTACCGGGTAAGTCACGCACACTTGCGACACCTGTTTCCCTTCCCCAAAAACCTTGGAGCAGTGCTTGGTAACTTTAAAAAAGTTCTCATTCCCGAACTCAACCGCGGCCAATTGCGTCAGTTGATTCGCGCAGAATTTCTGATTGACGCACAAGGCCTGAACAAGGTGCAGGGCATGCCCCTTCGCACCGAGGAAATCAAAGAGGCCGCTATTCAAACATTGAACGCATGAGCACAGCAACCATCACGCCCGCCGAAATGAGCCCCAAGGACTTTGCCACCGACCAGGAGGTACGGTGGTGTCCGGGTTGTGGCGACTATTCGATACTAAAACAAGTGCAGTCTATTATGCCAGAAGCAGGCCGGCGGCCCGAGGATGTGGTATTTATTTCCGGCATCGGGTGCTCCTCGCGCTTTCCGTATTATATGAACACTTACGGAATGCACAGCATTCACGGCAGAGCACCGGCCATTGCCAGCGGTGTTAAAACCACGCGACCGGATTTGAGCGTTTGGCTGATTACCGGCGATGGCGACGCACTGTCAATCGGGGGCAATCACCTCATACACCTTTTGCGGCGCAATGTAGATTTGAATGTGCTCCTGTTCAACAATGAGATTTACGGGCTCACCAAGGGCCAGTACTCGCCCACTTCACCGGAGGGCACCGTAACCAAAAGCACACCCATGGGCTCGCTGGATCATCCTTTTAATCCGCTGGCTTTGGCCGCCGGAGCCGATGGTTCTTTTATTGCCCGCGCCATGGATCGCGACCCCAAACATTTGCGTGATATTTTGCTGGCAGCAGATCGCCACCGAGGCACCTCGCTCATTGAAATCTACCAAAACTGCAACGTGTTTAACGACGGGGCATTTGAGGTGTTTACCGAAAAGAACTCGAAACCCGAAACCACGCTTTTCATGGAAGAAGGAAAGCCGCTGCTTTTCGGTTCGGAAATGAATAAAGGCATTTGGCTCGATGGCTCTACTCCCAGGGTTGCAGATGTTTCCAAAGGCGAAAAAGGCCTTGAAGACCTATGGGTACACGATTCGTCTGACCCTTTTAAAGCCAGTCTCTTGTATCGCTTTTTCGGAACCACGCAGTGGGAAGAGAAGCTACCTCGCCCGTTTGGTGTCTTCTTCCAAAAAGAGCGAAGCACCTATGAAAAAGACCTCAACGCACAAATCAACAAAGCCGCTGAGTTGAAGGGAAAGGGCAATCTGGATGCACTGCTTAGGGGTAAAAACACCTGGGAAATAAGCTAAGGAAGGGGGGCCGGCAAGCCGACTACACTCACACTCCTAAGGCAACAACTCCCTCGTAACCTGCACCCTAATACAGGTATTAAGAGTTTGTTGTGAAAGAAAGGTCAGGGCGCACCCAGGAACACATGCGGTTGTTCCTTAGTTTTGAGGAACAACTTTCAAAGAAATGCGCTATCTGGCTGTTTTTGTTTTGCTTTTCGCGGTGCAGCACCTATCCGCGCAGCAACAATTGGATTTTGAACTTCCGCTTTGCCCTGTGATTAACAGTGTGCAGGAGAGTGATGATGCATTGAAAATCCACATTTTTCCTAATCCTTCACGAGGATTATTCAACCTCAACATTGACTTGCCTTCCGGCGAACTGCTCAGAGCAGAATGCTTCGATATGCTGGGTCAACGTATAGAGGAGTGGTCATGGAATCAGTCGGAAACGAAAGAGATAGACCTCAGCAATTATGGCAAGGGCGTGTATCAACTTGTGATTTTTTGGAACAACAGGAGGTATTCACAAAAGCTGCTGGTATTATGATGTTCACTTCAGTATTTAAGGAATTACTCCGTTATGCCTTAACGGGCGCTGTATGCATCATGCTGATATTAAGCCCGGCCATAGCGCATGCTCAGCTTGAGATTATTTGGGGAGATAGTGTACTGCTGAATTTACTCGACACGCCTGATGGAGGTGCGGGCATTCAATGGCAGCAATCTCAGGATTTGGTAGAATGGGAAAACATTGGCGAAGACAATATGCCATCACTTTGGGTTTCTCCTACTACCACCACATGGTATCGCGCTGAAATATCTGACCCGGCATGCCCTGAGCCGGTTTATTATTCTGACGAGCAGGAAATTGTGGTTCATCTGTTGATGAACATACCTTGTCCGGATGCACCCACTGTAAGCGATGCCGATGGTAATGAGTATCCAACGGTACAGATTGGCGGTCAATGCTGGATCGCTGCCAACTTAAAAACCATTCCACAAACCGGTCAGAGTTGGTGTTACAACAACCAGCAAGAAAACTGCGACGTGTACGGACGGCTATACAACTGGGCAGCAGCCATGAATGGAGAAGAGAGCAGCAACGACTCGCCCAGCGGAGTGCAAGGAGTTTGCCCGGCTGGATGGCACCTTCCCAGTGATGCCGAGTGGGATGAGCTGCGCGATTACCTGGACCCTGAAATTGGCGGCAATCCCAATGTGAATGTAGCCGGTGGCAAGTTAAAAGCCGTGGAATTGTGGAACGCGCCCAACACCGGTGCAAGCAATGAAAGTGGTTTTACGGCCTTACCGGGCGGAATCCGAAACGTAAACGGAACTTTCCTGACGCTGAACAACCAGGGGATTTGGTGGTCTTCCACCTCATTCAACGCAAGTCAAAGCTGGCAAAGAGCCATGTATCACGACCTTGAGTCCATTAATATTAATCCAAGTCCGGTTGGGGCAGGTCTTTCTGTGCGGTGCATCAAAGACTGATGATGCCTGATGGAGATTTATTCTGGAGCGACCATGATGATTTTATTCAAGGGACCATTATATTTGGACAGCTATCAATGAACCAAGTTTAACCCAAAAAGATCAGTTGTCATGACCTACCCAAGTCTGAAAATATTTTCATTTCCTACTATTTTAAGGCGTGTTAAAACCCTTCGCGCCATCCTGTTCTTGCTAATGGCAAGCATGGGCGCGCAGGGGCAGTCTGTTTTCGAAACAATTACACCTTTCCCTCAGTCGGTATTTGTGAACGGAGTGGCAGAAGACCCATGGGGCCATTTGCTTGTGTTTGGCGAAACCACCATCGGCGGAGGCCCTTTTGGAGGTGGCCAGACCAACCTGGTGCTGATGAAGCACAAACCGGATGGCACGCTGATGTGGACCCGGTACTACACTTCGGCGGTGAATGACGGAGTTTATCACATTAGTCTGGCTGCGCAAGGTGATCATTATGCACTGGCAGGTTTCTCCATAGGTACGGGCACAGACAGTCGTGATGGACTGCTGATTTTAACCGACACGGCAGGAACGGTTGTTGAGACCATTCGTGCAGATCACGGTGGCGGTTCAAACGCTTATCATTCAATTGCCGCTGCCGATAATGGATGGGTACTATCTGGCAGAAGCACTGCGGGTGCCGGTGGCAGCTACGACCTTCAACTCATTCGGCTTGAAACCGATGGCACCCCCGTTTTTGCCAAAACCTTTGGCGGCAATGACTGGGATTGGGCTTATTGGGCAGAGCCCTACGGCGATGGTTACTTAATGGCGGGCTACGGCGACAGTTTTGACGGAGGCTTCAGCGATCCGTTTCTGGTTCGCACCGACTCTGCCGGAAACCCCATTTGGGCCCGTACCATCAGCACACCCACGGCCGAAGACGGTCTCTTCACAACTTCCGATTCGCAGGGAAATATTTTTCTCACCGGATACACCCTTGGGATGATTCCCGGCAATCCTCAAAACAAAGGCTTTGTTGCAAAGTTTGATCCCGACGGCGATATGCTTTGGTGTCGTGCAATTCCCGGGTGGGTAAGTATTCCTAGTATGTGCGTAACCAACGACGACCGCGTGGTGGTGGTTGGGAATGCCCTGGATGCTCCAGACGGCCTTGGCGGGCAGGATATCGGACTTGTTCTTCTCTCTCCGGGTGGCGAGGTGCTGCAGAGTTATCGCTACGGGAGCGAAACAACGGACTATGTATCGCACGTGATTGCCCTTGAAGATGGAAATATTTTAATTGCCGGGGGATCGGCTGGTTTCGGAACAACTGCCTTTAAACCGTACATTATCAAAGCATCGCCCACGGGCATGACAGACTGCAACTTCATTCCTTACGATTTCCCGGTTACTGCGGTGGATGTAAATGTTGTTTCCCCGAACTACCTCACTGCCGACGGTATCAGCCATTTTGACTGGAGTGTGACCACCACAGACGCAGAGGCTGAGAGCGAAAAGCTTTGCTGCCCACCGGATGCGATTGCTTCATTTGTTCTGTTTGATGATTTCGGGTTTGTGAGCACCAGTGAAAATGCCACGTCATTGATCTGGGAGGTAAACGGCGAAGTTCAAGCTGCCACCGGTGATACATTGACTATTGATGTGGTGCCGGGGGAGCTTTACGAAATCTGCCTCACCGCATCCAATCCGTGCAGCGAAGACGTGTACTGTGAGACCCATGTTTTTGAAGCCACTTTTGTGGATGACATTGATAGGCCCAGCCTGACGCTGTTCCCAAATCCGTCGCGTGGCACTTTCCAGGTTCGCGGTTTGGACAACCCTTCTCACATACGAATCATTGACCTGAGCGGCAGAACCATAGAAGACATCGGACTGGTGCAACCCGGTGAGCTTCTTCACATCAATCAGCTGGCTGGAATGTACTTTGTTTCTATCACAGCGGGTCAGGAGGTGCAAACGCTTAAGCTTCTTTTGGACTAGGATTCAGAGTCGTCGGTATTACTGTTAGCAGAAACGGCAAATACGCTGCTCTTGCGTTTGTTGTGTTCGTGCGCCAAAAATTTTCTAAATCGGATTTCGTAGGCGTCATACAGAATTACCACAACGAGAAAGGCACTTACCAGGTAGAAAAGCTGAAAACCAATTCGAAAATAAACAAAGCCAGAAATTACGGCTCCCGCCACGTAAAAGACTGCAATAAGGGAAATGAGCTTGGCTTTGCCTACCATTTCTTCGTTGCGGCGGTATTCAGAACGCAAAAGCATGGAAGCGAGGATACCCAAATCGGTGGTGGCACCCGTTAGGTGCGTGGTTTTTACCGCACCATTGGAAATACTGGCCGTTAAGCCGTTTTGAAGACCCATGGCGAACAGCATCAGGGCGAGCAATGCTTCGGTCTCTACGAGGGTTTCGCGGTAAAAAAACTGGCCATAGATACCCACTGCCATAAGGCAGATGATTTCCAAAACTATTGGGGTGGCGTGTGCAATGTACGGACTTACCTTGTTGTAGTTGATAACTATAAAGTTGGAGGTAAAACTTCCAAAAAAGAACATGAAGATCCAGATAAACACTACCAGTACCTGATACCAGTTGCCTTTTGCGATTTCGGCCGCAAGTATGGCGTAATGACCTGTTACATTCGATGCAAACGAAAAGAAAATAATGAGTGCAGCAACGTTCACCATACCGGCCGAAAAGGCGGTAAGGATTCCCAAACGAATATTCTCAGAAAGCGTTCTGCTCGTACTGTATTTCCTTAGCATGTTATGGGGTGATGACTGTAATTAGATTCTCTTGAAAATCAATTTTGCAATGCCGCGCGCCTGTACTTCTGTCTCAAGGTGCAGGTACAAGTTCTCCTTGTCAATACCGGCAATTTCAAAGTTCTCAATCACGTTGTTGTCGTGTTTGAGTTGTAAAATGTGTCCTCTGCCTTTGATGCGCCACTGCAATACTTCTTCGCTATCTCCTTTATGGAGCAACAGCCGGCCGTCAGGCATAAATTGCCATGTTTCCGCTTCGTGAATAATCAACTGTTCTCCGATACTTTGCTTGATGAACTCGGGCACTCGTTTTTTTTCAGCGTCGGCGTAGTCATCATAGGCATCCACTTTTTCATAGACCCAATCTATTTCCACCCAGTTGCCAACGATCCGCTTGTCGGTGCCATTGGTTGATGCTATGATAAGCACAGAACCAACTACTACGCCCAAACTTAAAGCGATAAAGGCGAACATTGACTTCATTTGAAGAATAGCAATCATCTAATTACGAGTTTGCGGTTACACCATCAAAAAACATGTCGGCCAGTTGCGCTTCGCCATGCAAGCCTTCTACTCCTTTCCAATCAAGTTTGTGAATCCTGATATCACTTTGGGCAATAAACGGAGTTAAATCATAACTCAAGCTATTGTGCAGATTGGGTTTGTAACCAACAGGTATATAAGCCTCCTGAATACCTTGACTTTCTATGAACTTGTCAACAAATTCCTGATTATGCCCAATTACGATTTCCTTTCTGATATCCACCAACAGGGTACCGTATTTGTTCCAGATCAGTTCAACGGCCTGTTCATACTCATGATTGGTCAATCTCTTGAGTGTTCTGGTTTTTGAGAAAAACAACAGCTCAGTAATCGAATCGCTGAGATGCATGCCGTGGGCAAGCACAACTTCAATTTTCTCATCCTTTCGTTTATTTAGTGCAGTCTTTAGAAAAGCCAAAGACCCTATACTGAAATCGGTAGGGAAGAGTACGGTGGTAATCATGGGGTGTGTTTTTCGTGTGACACAAAGATGAGACACACCCATTAGAGCCGAATTAGGTTGAGATTAGAAGTTGCTTAAAATGAAATTAAAATGAAATTAGAAACGTCATTTCACATTAGAACTACATTAGACCGCGGTTAGTCGGTTTCGAATTTACCGATGGGCAGTGATATCTGAACTGTGGTACCCTTTTCCACGATTGATTTCACCTCAAGTTTAGCCTTGTGCATGCGGAGTATGTTTCTTGCCAACGGAAGGCCGATACCAAAACCTTCGAATTTTGAGGTATTTGAGGCTCTGAAGAATGGATCATAGATGTATTTGAGTTCCTCGTTGGGTATACCGATGCCGTAATCCCTAACCACCAGAACGACGTAGTTTTCGGTTGCTCCCAACGACACCTCTACCTGTTTAAAATCAGAGTATTTACAGGCATTGCTAATGATGTTCGACAGGGCCAGATGAAGAAGTTGTTCGTTTCCGAGTACCTTCAACTTAGCAGGGTTATCCGGCAGCAAGCTCATATCCAGGTTGATTTTATACCTGCTATTGATGCGTTGCAATGTTTCTTTTACATCCCAAAGCAGTTGGTCAACGCGCACCTTTGCCATAAGCTGGGTTTTACCGTCGAATCCGGTTTGAGCCAGATACAGCAAGGCTGCGGTTTTTTGTTCAAGACTTTCCGCTTCTTCAAGAATCACTTTGATGGTTTCAATGTATTCTTCGGGCGATCTGAGTTTATTGAGTGCTACATCGGCTTCACCGATGATGGCCGTAAGTGGGGTGCGCAACTCGTGTGAGGCGTTGCTGATAAAGTTATTCTGAGTTTCAAATGATGTTTCTATTCTGTCGAGCATGTAGTTAAAGGTAGATGTCAGTTCGCGCAGCTCCTCGTTACCTTGATTGGCCTCCAGCCTGAGGTGCAAACTTTCTGAACTGATCCGTCGAACCTGATCGGTAATGGTTCTCAACGGTTTGAACACCGAACGCGAATAGTAAACCGAAATAATCACCGAAAAAACAAAGGCCACCAAAATGGCAATGATGAGTGTTCTCTTAAGATACTGGGTATGATGGGTTTCAAAGTAATTTGCAGCAGAAGCAATGGCAATGTACTCGCCAGAATCGCCCATGTAGCGTATGCCTTTGTAGAGATATTCATTCTTTTTATACGTCGCCGCTCCTTTCGCAAGTACTTCCTGAAAGAAAGATTCCGGAATCCCCAATTCGAGTGATTCATCGCTGTACGCTTTGCCGGGTTTGATCTCAAAAAAATAATCTCTTTCATGGGGCAGACGCTCAAAGAAGCGTTCCTGTAGCTCCTGCGCGTCGGGCCTGCGCTCGCTGTTCAGCTCTGCTCTTGCAGCCGTAAGTAGCCTTATATCCAGAAGTTTATCGAAATCCTCATAGGAATAGGACTTCACAGAGACATACACATACCCACTAAACAGAAGAATAAGGGCGAAAAATGAAAACAACAAAATCAGCGTTGTTTTGCTGTGCAGTCCCATATGCATCCGCACGCTCATTACCTTTCTCCCTCTTTTAGGACGTAGCCCATGCCAATCACGGTATGTATCAATTTAGGATCGAACCGGGCATCCATTTTTTTACGAAGGTAGTTTACATAAACGTCCACTACATTGGTACCCATATCGAAATTCACCCCCCACACTTCTTCGAGGATATCGCTGCGAGAGAGCACCCTGTTTTTGTTTCGCGCCATATAGTAAAGCAGCCGGTATTCTGTTGACGTCAGGGAAATTTCGGTGCCATCGCGGTACACCTGTTTGGTCTCATCGTTTATTTCCAGATCCGCTATGCGAATCACATGACTGGCATCTCCCTTATCTTCAGAGTTATTCCCCGCATTATCCACCCTTCGCAATAGGGTACGCATTCTAGCCAGTAACTCAATGAATTTAAACGGTTTTACCAGATAATCATCGGCCCCTGTTTCCAGGCCAAGCACTATATTTTCGGGGGTACCCAGTGCTGTGAGAAAAAGAACAGGCACTACCGTATCCGTTTTCCTGATTTCCTTGCACACCTCTAACCCGTTGACATCGGGCAACATGATATCCAGAATGATGAAATCAAACCCTCCGTCTTCAAAGAGTTTCAATCCCGATTTCCCATCGAAAGCAACGCTTACCGAAAAACCCTCTTCAGTAAGCCCTTTCTGAATAAACGAAACCACGTGAGCTTCGTCCTCAACCAATAAAATCCTCTTGCCTTTCACTCAGGAGTCAAAATTATTTCGCGTGATATGCAGTAAAGGTAGCCAATCCTCAGGTATGAGGTTTTCGTCCAAACTCCTAAACCTGCAACCCACAGCCCAACCTCTCGCCCGGTTCCTATAATGGTCGCAAGCTTGCGGGAATCAAACAAACCGGTATGGACTTCATTTTATGCGTGTTTGCTGCATGGTGACGTCGGTAGATCTCCAATACCTCGCCCTGTCGTACGCTCAGTTTCGATTCATCTCCACTGAACCCCATAGCCCATTCCAGTTCGGGATAGGTGGCTCCCAGCTGGTCTTCGTCGCTGCGGTCGTCACCCCACAATCCATCGGTGGGTGGTGCATTGAGAATTTCATCGCTTACGCCCAACTCCCTACCCAGCGTGTACACTTCTGATTTCATCAAATCTGCAATGGGGCTGAGATCAACACCACCATCGCCGTATTTGGTGAAAAAGCCTACGCCAAAGTCTTCTACTTTATTGCCAGTTCCGGCGACGAGCAAGCCCCGGCTACCTGCGAAATAGTAAAGGGTGGTCATGCGCAATCTGCTGCGCGTATTGGCAAGTGCGAGCTGGTGTGTTGCGTCATCTCCACTGGCTTTCAAGGCTTCAACCAACACATCAAAGGTATGGGTGAGATCTACCGAAGCGGAGGTAACATTGCTGAACTGCGCCTCAACCTGCCTGATGTGTGCTAGGCCCCGATTTCGCTGCAAACTGCTCTGATGAATGGGCATATCCAGCAGTATCGTGGCAGATCCGGTGCGCGCACAAAGAACGGAAGTGACCGCAGAATCTACACCGCCCGACACTCCCACCACAAAACCGTCAGAACCGGCAGCCATGCGATAATCCTCCAGCCAACCAACAATGTGGTCAACAACAGCTTTTGTTTGCAAACCCACTAAAAAATAACAGCGAGATTCAGGGCGATATTGCTCAACACTGCTCGTCGCTTTCCTCCGCTCAATGGAAGCCCATCTTCGTTAATCAGAGGGCGACCATCCTCATTTACCTGCACCACGTTACCCTTTAACACGTTGGAAAAGCCGCGGTAATAATTCACCCCAAAAACGAGATAGGTATTGCCCGTAACATTGTACTCTGCTCCAATACCCACAAGAAGACCTGCGTTAAACAACTGGGTTTGATCATTCGCGTTTTCCCGCTCAATAATTACGCGCTGAGGGTTATCAAAGTATTCGAATTCCCCATTTTCACGTGAGCCAATATTCAGACCGGCCTGCATTCCGAGCTGGCCAAAATAGCTCATGTAGCCTATCTCATTGGTTTTTAGCTTCAGCGTCATGGGTATCTGAACATATTGCATGCTGAGAGATACATCCCTGGTTACAGCTTCAAACTCTCCGGGACTTCCGCCACGCAGCGGCACAACATCTCCGTGACGCAATCTACCGCCATCCAACGTGTTATACATCAAACCAGTTGAAAACGCGTAGTTAGCTGACTGGGCAATGGTAAAGTCCATCATCACACCAAAAGAAAACCCTCCGCGAACACCCTTCGAGTCGAGTTCACGATTTTCGGCGGTGAGCCATGTCATGGCCGGAGTAGCCACAAAACCCAAACGAATGGGGCGAACATCTTGCGGCGGAGCGGGCTGAAATCCAGACTCCTGATCCTGCGATTGCACAAGCGTTGCCGACATCAAAAGTGCACAAATTGAAAGTATTCTCTTCATCATTTCTTAGCTTGTTTTCAGGGGTTAAAAGTAACTATTTTTAATTACGCACTTGGGAGGAGGGCAATATCTATACCTTTCCTTTCTGGCGAGAAACGTACCTTTGTGCGCATGCTGAGCCACCCTCAAAAAACCTGGTTTAAAGTCATTTTGTACTGCACTTTACCGGCAGCCGTTTTGCTGACTTCCTGCAAGAAAAACAGACTGAAAGTTGACTTGAGTGAAATAGAAGTGGATTTCCGGAGCCACCGACTGGACCGGGAGTTGTTTCACGCTGAAAGTGGCGATTTTAAAGATCTGAACCGCCGTTTGCACGAGCGCTACCGCGACTTTTACGAGGATTTCCTATCGCAAATCATTCGCGTAGGGCACCCCGATCAACCCATGGTGAGCGTACAACTCGAAGCCTTTGTAAACGACCACAATTGGCGCGAAACCCAAAAGCACATAGACGCCACCTTTCCAGATATGACAGCCTACAACCGCGAATTAGAGCAGGCCTTTCGCTACTACCGCTATCACTTTCGGGATGCCGTAATACCCCAAGTGGTGTACTACAACTCCGGTTTTAACGTGGGGGTTTTTCCTGCGGATGACTGGCTTGGAGTGGGATTGGAGTGGTTTCTGGGTACGGAAAACCCCGTTATTCAGCGACTAGCCCCGGAGAACTTTCCGCAGTATTTCAAAGACAAGCTCATCCCGGAATACCTTGTGAACAACGTAGCCAAGGGCTGGCTGATGGTGAACCACCAATCATTGGTTACGAAGGAGGACTTTATTACGATGTTGATGTTTCACGGCAAGGTGATGTACCTGCTGGATGCGATGTTTCCGGATGTGAACGACGCTATCAAAATTAACTACAGCACCGAAGCCCTCGAATGGTGCAAGCGCAACGAATACAATATGTGGACGCACCTCATTGAGGCCGACCTGCTCTACTCCACTTCTGCTAAGGAACTGGCGGGATTTTTTAATGACGGACCGTTTACTCCTGCATTTCAACAAAAATCACCTTCCAGAACGGGCGTATGGCTGGGCTGGCAAATCATCAGGCAGTACATGGACAAAAACCCCGATATATCACTGAAAATGCTGCTGCGCGAAGAGAATCCGCAAAAAATTCTGAAGTATTACAAACCGAGATAACTCCGACAATGCCAAAATCCTCTGAAATAAAATTTGCCGTGCACCTGGACGAAAACATGGTGCCCGAAAAGATAGACTGGTCTGCCGAAGACGGCGACGTGCAAAGCGCCTGCAAATCGGTATTGATTGCCCTGTGGGACGAGAAAGAAAAAAACACACTTCGCATTGACCTTTGGGACAAAGAGATGACGGTAGATGAAATGAAGCATTTCTTTCACCAGAACCTCATGACCATGGCCGATACTTTTGAGCGCGCCACCGGCGAAAAGGAAATGAGCCAGGACATGCGCGATTTCAGCATCTACTTTGCCGACAAGATGGGGCTGATTGACAAAAGCGAACAGTAGAGATCAGTATGCTTCGCTGCGGGAGCGTTCCACCTTGATTTCGCGTTCGCCGTTTTGCTCCTGAATGCGTACAACCCATCGCTCTTCGGGCAGCCAGTCCATTACCATTTGCGGCCACTCCATCAAGCAAATAGCATTGGTGCCCAGGTAATCCTCCAAACCGATTTGCAGGGCTTCGGTAACATTGTTCAGGCGATAAAAATCAAAATGGTACAAGGGCACGCCATCACCCCGAACAAATTCATTGACAAGGGCAAAAGTCGGGCTGTCAACCGGTGCGGTAATGCCCCAGCTCCGCAGCAGTTTGCCAATCAGCGTGGTTTTACCGGCCCCCATTTCGCCGATGAAGCAAACTACATCTCCAGCTTTCAATTCGCCGGAAAGAAACGCCACTACTTCGGTCAGGCTGTCCACATCGGGTGCCCTGAATGTACGCTCCATTTTCTAGGTTCTTTTTCTGAATGAAGCCAGCGGAATCATCATTTCCTCCAACGATACGCCGCCGTGCTGGAAGGTATTGCGGTAGTAGTTCACGTAGTAATTCTGATTGTTGGGGTACACAAAGAAATCGTTTTCCCTGCAAAATACATAGCGAGAACTAACATTGGTTTTGGGAAGCTTATACCTGTGAGGATCAGTAACCTCAAACACATCTCCGGCATCATAGCTCAGGTTCTTGCCCTGTTTGTAGCGCAGGTTGGTGGATGTATTTCGGTCGCCCACCACACGCACCGGGCTATCCACGTGCATGGTGCCATGGTCGGTGGTGAGCATCATGCGGTGGCCGCGGTCCGAAATCTGGCGCATCATATCGAGCAAAGGTGAGTGCTCAAACCAGCTCAGTGTGAGCGAGCGATAGGCAGCCTCGTCATCGGCAAGCTCGCGAATCACTTCCATATCGGTGCGGGCGTGCGAGAGCATGTCTACAAAATTGTACACAATCACATTGAGCTGATTGTTTTCGAGGTTACTGAGTTGATCGCTCAGTTTTTTACCCGCGTTCAGATTGGTAATCTTGTTGTAGCTGTAGCGAATATTCTTCCCGAGGCTTCTGAGCTGTTCCTGAAGTAATTCTGACTCAAACTGATTTTTACCCCCTTCGTCTTCGTCATTCAACCAATATTTCGGGAATTTTTGCTGAATCTCGAGGGGCATCATTCCGGCAAAAAAGGCATTGCGTGCGTATTGGGTAGCGGTGGGCAGGATACTGAAGTAAATGCTTTCACTTTCAACCCTGAACATCCTGTTCAACACCGGCTTTAACACCAGGTACTGATCGTAACGAAGGTTATCAATCACGATGAGAAACATGGGCTCATCCGAAATTTCAGGGGCAATTTTCCTGCGAAAAACATTGTGGGCCATCACCGGAGCATCGTCGCCTTTGGCATTCACCCACGACTCGTAATGGTCGCTCACAAAGCGGGCAAAAGCACGATTGGCCTCTTTCTTCTGCATTTGCAGCACTTCTTCCATGCCCTGATCGCCTTTGGCCAACTCTAAGTCCCAATACACAATTTTCTTGTACAGTTCTTTCCACTCTTCCACATCGAGACGGTCGTTGAGACGCATCCCTATCTGCCTGAATTCCTGCTGGTAATTTACGGTAGCCTTTTCGTTTTGCAGGCGCTTTTCGTCCAGGTTCTTCTTTAGGGTGAGCAGTATCTGCTTGGGATTGACCGGCTTGATAAGGTAATCGGAGATCTTTGAACCGATAGCATCTTCCATGATTGACTCCTCCTCGCTCTTGGTTATCATGATAATGGGCAGAGAAGGAAACTTGGCCTTAATTTGGGTGAGGGTTTCCAGTCCCGACAAACCCGGCATGTTTTCATCCAGAAAAACAATATCCAGGTCGTTTTGCTCTACGGCGTCCAGGGCGTCGTTTCCGCTGGTTACGGTAATCACTTTGTATCCCTTTTCCTCCAGAAAGAGAATGTGGGGTTTAAGAAGTTCAATTTCATCGTCGGCCCAAAGAATGGTACTGCTCATATTGCGAATTGGATTAGAATAGGTTTGAAAAGTTATACATTTGACCAGGCGCATACAAAACTGGTACACTTGGCTTACTCAGCACCGTCAAATAAACGGAAAATATTGAACGACCCCGTTTATGGTTTTATTACCATCCCCAACGAACTAATTGCGGATTTAATTGAACACCCGTGGTTTCAGCGGCTGCGTCGCATCAAGCAACTGGGGCTGTCGCACCTTGTTTATCCCGGTGCATTGCACACTCGTTTTCACCACGCAATAGGAGCTATGCACCTGATGCAGCAAGCCATTGACGTGCTTCGCAACAAAGGCCACGAAATCACTTCCGACGAAGAACAAGGTGCCCTCATTGCCATTCTTTTGCACGACATCGGCCACGCGCCTTTTTCACATACTTTAGAACATACCATTGTTCGCGACATCAATCACGAGAGTTTGTCGCTCATTTTTATGCATGCCCTCAACAAACAGTTTGGCGGCAAGCTCGGCACCGCCATTCGCATATTTACCCACGACTATCCCAAGAGGTTCCTTTCGCAGCTCATTTCGGGGCAACTCGATATGGACCGGCTGGACTACCTGCGGCGCGACAGCTTTTACAGCGGTGTGAGCGAGGGTGTTGTGAGCAGCCAGCGCATCATCAAAATGCTCAACATTGCCAACGACACGCTCGTTGTAGAGGAAAAAGGCATCTACAGCATTGAGAAGTTTATCGTAGCTCGCAGGCTGATGTACTGGCAAGTATATCTGCACAAAACGGTGATTGCCGCCGAGTTTATGCTGGTGAAAATCATGGAGCGCGCGCGCGAACTGGCTCACGGAGGGCATGAGCTTTTCTGCTCACCCAACCTTAGAACCTTTTTATACCGGTTTCACCCACGCCAAGCCTTTGAGCAAACCGAAATACTTGAGGCCTACGCCGGGCTGGACGATTACGACATTATGGGCGCCATCAAGGTTTGGACCGCCTACAGCGACAAAGTGCTGAGCGAGCTTTGCAAGCGTCTTATTGACCGTCGCCTCTTTAAAATTGAGATACAGAAAGCGCCGATTGACCCGGATTACCATCGCAACATACTCGATAAAACATCGGTGCGCATCGGCCTCACACCCGAAGAAACCCACTACTTTGTAGTGCAGGATCAGATTAGCAACCTGGCCTACGCCAAAACCGACGAGCGAATCATGATTCTCAACAAAAAAGGTGAGGTGAAAGACATAGCGGCAGCCTCCGACACACTCAACATTTCAATGCTGTCTGAAGCGGTTACCAAACACTTCATTTGCTACCCCAAAGACATTTATTTGTCTGAATAACAGAAATCTAAAGCAATCGGATAATTTTTATCTTTGCCCGATGGAATTTACGGCGCGTCAGATTGCGGAAATCCTTGATGGTGAAATCACCGGCGATCCCAATGCGCGGGTGAGCGGCCTCTCAAAAATTGAAGAGGGCCAGACCCACACCCTTTCTTTTTTGGCCAACCCCAAGTACGCGCCGCACCTGTACTCTACCCGGGCATCGGTGGTGATTGTCAGCAAGGAGTTTGAGCCGGAACGAAGCATTCCTGAAACCTGCACCCTTATTCGCGTAGAAAACGCATACGAGAGTTTTGCCAAATTGCTGGAGATGTATAACCACATGCTTCACGCAAAAACGGGCATTCACGAAAAAAGCCACATCGAAGCCTCGGCAACTGTAGGTGATGACGTGCTGGTAAGTACCGGTGTGTACATTGGCGAAAACGCACAAATAGGAAAAGGCACAAAGATTTACCCCAACGTTACGGTGGGCGACAACGCGCGCATTGGCGAAGGCTGTATCCTTTTTCCGGGTGTGGTTATCTACCACGACTGCGTCATCGGCAACCATTGCACTCTGCACGCGGGCGTGGTTGTGGGAAGCGATGGGTTTGGATTTGCACCCAATCAGAACAACCAGTTCAACAAGGTGGCCCAGATTGGGAACGTCATCATTGCCGACCATGTTGAAATTGGTGCAGGTACTACCATTGACCGCGCCACGCTGGGTTCCACGCGTATTCACCGCGGTGTAAAACTGGACAATCTCATTCAGATAGCCCACAACGTAGAAATTGGCGAAAACACCGTGATAGCCGCACAAACGGGAGTGGCTGGGTCCACTAAAATAGGCGCTAACTGCATGATTGGCGGACAGGTAGGCATTGTAGGACACCTCAAAATCGGGAATCGGGTAAAAATTGCTGCTCAGTCGGGCATTGCTTCCGATTTACCGGACGATGCTATCGTGCAAGGCTCGCCTGCTTTTGCCGTGGGCGATTACAAAAGATCATACGTCATGTTCAGGAAGCTGCCTGAACTTCAACAACAAATCCACGCATTGGAAGAACAAATTGCAAGGCTTAAAAAAGATTTATCTACATGAGCGACAAGCAGCGAACCATTAAGCAACCCTTAACCATGCAAGGGGTAGGGCTGCACACCGGAGAAACCACCCGACTTACCATCCTTCCCGCACCCGAAGACCACGGTTATGTATTTCAGCGAACCGACCTCCCCGGTGAGCCCTTGATCAAAGCCGATGTGGACAATGTTGTGAGCACCCAACGCGGCACCTCACTGGAAGTAAACGGAGCGCGGATTCATACCACGGAGCACGTGCTGGCAGCGCTTTACGGCTGCCAGGTGGACAATGCACTTATTCAAGTGAGTGGCCCGGAAGTGCCCATTATGGACGGAAGTGCAAAACTCTTTGTGGAGGCCATTGAAAATGCCGGATTCGAAACGCAATCCAGAGACCGCAACTACTTTGTGCTCAAAGAAAACCTCTACTACGAAGACGAACAGGGCTATGTGGAAATGCTGGCCGTACCCACACCGGGTGAGGAGTTTCGCATCACGGTGATGGTTGATTACAACTCTCCGGTACTTGGAACGCAGCACGCCTCTATGTATCAGTTGGAAGATTTCAAAAATGAAATCGCATCGTGCAGAACCTTTGTCTTTTTGCGCGAATTGGAAGCCCTCGCCAAGGCCGGCCTGATCAAAGGCGGAGATCTCGACAATGCCATTGTGCTTGTGGGCGAAACCGTTTCGGACGAGAAACTGGCCGAACTCGCCAGGCTACTCGGAAAGGAGGATAAAAAAATCAAGGTAGAGGGAATCGGTGTGCTGAACACCACCAAACTTCAGTTCGAAAACGAGCCCGCACGCCATAAGCTGCTCGACATTGTAGGTGACCTGGCCCTGGTGGGGCGCCCGCTGAAAGGACACATACTCGCTGCCCGGCCCGGACACGGAGGAAATGTGGCTTTCGCAAAAATCATCAAAGACCTCATCCGAAAGGAAAAATCGGGCAAGGTTCACTTCGACCTCGAGAAGGAACCGGTTCACGACATCAACGACATCACCCGGATGCTCCCACATCGCTACCCGTTTCTGCTGGTTGACAAAATCATAGAGGTGAATGAAAACAGCATTGTTGGAGTGAAAAACGTAACCATGAACGAGCCCTTTTTTCAGGGGCACTTTCCCGGAAACCCCGTTATGCCCGGAGTATTGCAAATTGAGGCCATGGCGCAAGTTGGCGGTATATTTGCACTTAGCACCGTTGAGGAACCCTCTCAATACGGCACCTACTTTCTGAAAATTGACAACGTTCGGTTTAAGCGCAAAGTCATTCCGGGCGATACACTGGTGTTTAAGCTAGAGCTTACTGCCCCTATTCGGAGAGGCATTGTACAAATGAAAGGCACGGCGTATGTAAACGGGCAGATAGCGTCGGAGGGTGAACTCATGGCGCAAATTGTAAAAGAAAAAGAATGATCCACGAACTGGCAGTAATACACCCCGATGCCAAAATCGGAAAAGACGTAAGCATAGGCCCTTTTGTATCGGTAGCCGCCGATGCAGAAATTGACGACGGCACCACCATTATGCCCAATGTTACCATTATGGACGGTGCCCGAATTGGTAAAAATTGCCGCATTTTTCCGGGAGCCGTGATTTCGGCCATTCCGCAGGATTTGAAATTTGCCGGTGAAATAACCACGGCCGAAATTGGCGACAACACCACCATACGTGAATGCGTTACCATCAACCGGGGCACTGCCGACAAGCACAAAACGGTGGTAGGCAACAATTGCCTGCTGATGGCATATGTACACATCGCCCACGATGTAGAAGTCGGCAATAACTGCATTCTTGCCAATGCTGCCACCATCGCAGGCCACGTGGTGATTGAAGACTTTGTGGTGATTGAAGGCGTGGTAGCCATTCAGCAATTTGTGCGCGTTGGGCAGCACGCATTTATTGCAGGTGGCTCACTGGTGCGTAAGAATGTTCCTCCTTTTGTGAAAGCCGCCCGCGAACCACTGAGTTATGCAGGAGTGAACAGCATTGGACTGCGCCGCAGGGGCTACAGCGACGAGCGCATCATCAGTATTGAAGATGTGTACCGCGTGGTGTACGTGCAAAATGCCAACCTGAGCAACGGCGTGAAAATGGCCGAAAGCAGCCTGCCGGCCAGCGAGGAAAAATCAAACATCCTGAATTTTATCAACTCCTCGGAAAAGGGCGTAATACGAGGAGCCGTAAAACCCTGACAAGAGTAAACCCCGAACTTCGGGAAGCCATGCAGCTCGAACTGAAGCATATCGGAAAAAAGTTCCAGCGCGACTGGATTTTCAAGGATGTAAATCTTCTGCTTGAGCAAAACAGCATCACCGGTATCACAGGACCCAACGGATCGGGGAAATCCACTCTGCTGCAATGCGTATCAGGATTTGTGATGCCCAGCGAAGGAAGTGTCACCCTCTTCAAAGACGAAAAAGCCATACCTGATGAGGAACTTTACAGACAGGTTTCCATTGCTGCCCCTTACCTGGACCAGCATGATTGGCTTACCTTGCGTGAAACCATCGCCTTGCAAAAGAAATTCAAGCCTTTTAGAAACGGTCTGAGCGACGGCGATGTGATTGAAAAAACAGGCCTCCAGCACGCCGCTGACAAATTCCTCAAGCAATTTTCTTCGGGCATGCGCCAACGGGTAAAACTGGCTTTGGCCATGCTTGCCGACACTTCCGTGTTACTTCTGGACGAACCCACAAGTAATCTTGACAATCAGGGAATCAACTGGTTCGACACCCTGCTCCAGAGCGAAAGTCATGATAGAATTGTGGTGATTTGCTCCAACAGTCAGCAAACCGAACTGATGCGGGCGGGTCGCCGGATTGACATCGCTGCGTTCAAAGTCAATACGTAACTTTACACCCCGAAACCAAAACAACCCACATGGCAACAACTTCAGATATCAAAAACGGACTGTGCATCCGTCACAACCACGATCTTTTTACAGTGATTGAATTTCAACACGTAAAACCCGGAAAAGGGCCCGCCTTTGTACGAACCAAACTCAAGAGCCTCACCACCGGCAAAGTACTTGACAACACCTTCTCGGCCGGCCACAAGATTGATGTAGTGCGCGTGGAGCGACGCCAGTATCAGTTCCTCTACAACGACGATACAGGCTACCACTTCATGAATATTCAGGATTACGAACAGGTTACAGTATCGGAGCACCTTATTGACAGTCCGCAGTTTTTACAGCCCGAAATGATTTGCGAGCTCGTGTTTAACGCAGAGGAAGAATCCGTTCTAACCTGTGAGCTCCCTCCTTTTGTGGAACTGGAAGTAACCTACACTGAGCCCGGGCTCAAAGGTGATACAGCCACCAACACGCTTAAGCCCGCCACCGTAGAGACCGGCACCGAAGTAAAAGTACCTTTGTTCATTAACCAGGGCGATCGTATTAAGGTTGATACCCGGACCGGAGCATACAGCGAACGCGCAAAGTAACGCACCTTGAAGCTTCCTCGCCCCCATACCATTGCTGAACTTGCCGGCATACTGAGCTGCACATTTACGGGCAATGAAAACCACCTGGTGACCGGTATCAATGAGATTCACCGCGTTGAGCCCGGTGATTTGGTCTTTGTGGATCACCCCAAGTATTACGAAAAAGCCCTGAACAGCGCTGCTACCACCATTTTGATTGACAAAGATGTAGAAGCACCTGAAGGCAAGGGCCTGCTCATTTCAGATGCCCCTTTTCGCGACTACAACAAGCTCACGCGGCTTTTTAGCCCGGCAGTGAAGTGGCCGCACACCTGCGACCCCTCAGCAAAGATTGCCGAAACTGCCGAAATTCGCCCGGGAGCCATTATCGGACCCAATGTTCAGATTGGTGAACACACCGTGATTCACGCCAACGTGGTGATCTATGAAAACTGCGTTATTGGCAACAACGTCAGCATTCACGCCGGAGCCATTATTGGAGCCGATGCCTTTTATTACAAAAAACAGGATGGCGCTTTCAACAAAATGCACACTTGTGGCCGGGTGGTGATTGAAGACCATGTGGAAATCGGTGCCCAAACCTGCATAGACCGTGGAGTTTCGGCAGATACCATTGTTGGTGAAGGCACCAAAATTGACAACCTTGTGCATGTTGGGCACGACTCCATCATTGGCAGCAATTGCTTGATTGCCGCACAGGTGGGTATTGCCGGATGTGTAGTGATTGAAGACAATGTGACCATTTGGGGCCAGGCCGGTCTTGCCAGCGACCTGAAGATTGAAAAAGGCGCTACCATTCTGGCGCAAGCAGGGCTGATGAACGGCGTAGAAGCCGGTAAGACCGTATTTGGCACACCCGCTTTTGAGGCCCGAAGCAAGTTTCGTGAAATTGCACTGATTAGAAAGCTCGATCAGGTCATCAAAAAGCTAGAGTTGTGACACGACTGGATCGTCTCACCGAAAAGTTACAGCTTAACAGATTTAAGCTTAACTCGTTGTTGGAAATGACCAAGGCCATCAACAACAACGCCTCGGTGGATGAACTGCTCAGCGTATATGAATCCATCATCCGTGATCAGCTCGGTGTGAGTAAATTGATGCTGTTCAACGAGCAAAATAATTGGGATTGCCTGTTGAGCTTTGGTATTCAGGGCGAGATTAACCTGAACCCTCTGGAGCTCTTCAGCCGGTACGAGGGCATCAGTGTTTTGGAGAGCAACTCGTTTCTTGAGCAAGCCGGATTCGATGTGCTCATCCCGGTGTATCACCAAAGCCAACCCCTTGCGTTTTTAATTATTGGCGACATTGATGAGGACGAAATCAAGATCAGTCCTACCATCAAGCACATGAATTTCATTCAAACCATCACCAACATTCTGGCGGTGGCCATTGAGAACAAGCGCCTTGCCAACGAAAACATCATCAAGGAGCGGATGAATAAAGAGCTGGAACTGGCTGCGGAAATGCAGGCAATGCTTGTTCCGGAGCAATTTCAGGTACCACATGGAATGGAGGTTGCAGCCTACTACCAGCCTCATCAACAAGTTGGTGGCGACTACTACGACGTGATACCGCTCAACAACAACGAAGTTATATTCTGCATGGCAGATGTGAGCGGGAAAGGAGTTTCAGCCGCTTTTTTGATGGCGAATTTCCAGGCCAACCTTCATGCGTTGGTTCAATACACTGATTACTCACTGAGCGATATGGTTGAAGTGCTGAACAACCGTGTAAACCAAAGTACGCGGGGCGAGCGATTCATCACACTGTTCATTGCCCGGGTAAACTTCAAGCAGCAGAGCCTACGATACATCAATGCTGGTCACAACCCGCCCGTGCTCATGCATCAGGATGAACTTTACCTTTTGGAGAAAGGATGCATCGGTTTGGGTATGCTGGAGGACATCCCCCGTGTGGAAGAAGGAAACATCCGTCTGAAAAAAACCAATACTCTGCTGCTTTACACCGACGGACTTACGGAACTGGAAAACCCCGAAAAGGAAGCTTTCGGGTTGGAACGACTGGGTGAAACGATGCTGATGAACAAACACCTCAGCATGACAGCATTGAACGAAGCAATCGTGGATGAGATGGAACAATTCAGAAAGTCTGCTTCCTACTTTGACGACACCGCCCTACTCAGCTGCCGATTCAGCTTTACTTAAAGGCTCTTTACCGCGGTTGATGTGGTAGAGCTCTATGGATACGATGATGGCGATGAAGCCCCAAAAGGGAACCGACGCCTTGTCGGTATCGAGGTAGTTGTTCAGCACCCCGTGGGTTACATAAGTGATGAGCCCAAGGATCACACCCATTAGTAAAATCTTCATTTCGGGGTCTTCAATGCGGTAGTACAAGCGAATGCCCCTCACCAAAACCACGGTTACCAGAAAACCAAAGGTGAGCATACCCAACAATCCCGATTCAGCGAGTGGCCCCAGGTATTCTGAGTGTGCGTTACCGCCGTCGCCAAAATTGGTACTGATGATGGTTTTTTCGTAAGAAAACTGGTAGGTAGCGTACTGAAACTGGTAGGTTCCGGGGCCGAAACCAAACACGGGCCTGTCCTGAAACATTCTGATGGCGCAGTTCCAGCGCAGCAGCCGCTCAAGGTTGGATGCGTCGGAAGAAATATTCGAAATGGACTGCACGTGCTCGCCAAAATCGTCGGAGCTGTCCTGCTCATTACGCTCCAGCTCCAGCATTATCTGGTCGTAATTGGCAAGAAAAAGCCCACCCAAAATCACTCCCAACAGCACCAGAAGTTTAAAGTCAATTCTGAGCTTCATCACCACAAAAACACCAAAGGCCACCACCAGGCTGATCCATGCTGCACGGGTATATGAAAGAATAATTCCCACCGCGAAAATCAACACCACCACCAAAACTCCCATGCGCAAGATGGCACCGTATCGTTTATTAAACAGAAACCCGATGGTGAGCGGAAAGAACATGGCCAGCAGTGCGCCGTAAGACGTATGATCCTTGTAAAAAGGCTCCATAACCCAATGGGCTGTTTCGTGCGAAAACGCATAGGTAGAGTGTCTGATCACGGTGTAGAGAATCACCCCTGTGAGCGGAATGATGTACAACCACACATAGCGCTTCATGTTGTGGTAGTCCGCAAAAATCTCTTTGGCAAAAAAGTAGCAAGCAGTGATGAACCACAACTTAACCGTAAAGAACTTGATGGAAACCACAAACATGCTACTGGTGAAGGAGGTAATCAGAATCCACCCCAAATAGATGAGTATAGAAATGGTGATGGGGTGTTTCAAAAACCGCTTACTGATGCCGTCTCCCGCAAGCACACGCATCAGGTAAAGCACCATGATACCGAATAACAAAGGCTCGGTGGGCATGTAAAAACCAGCCTGAATCACTTCGAACTTATCCAGATTGATGGACAGTGGCGTAAAAAATACCACGAACAGCAGCACCTTATCAGCAGCAAAAAGCGCTGCAATCACAACAAGCACCGCCAGCGGATAAGCCAGGGCAAAATAGTACTCATTGGCGATGAGGTAAAAATTAAGCAGTATCCCCAGCGCAAGTAGCAGGTAAACCTGATATGGCTTTAAGGCGGTTATCAATCTTTTGTCTGCCGCTTCTCAAAAAGGAGAAGAATCACCAAAGCAACCAGTAAGGACGAGATCAGAGCCGTGACCACAATCAGCCATCGCACAGGCAACGCTTTTTTGTCGGCCACTTCGGGAGCCGCCACGGTTTGGGTATAACTCAATTCACGGTTTACATCGCGAAGAATGGTTTGGTACTCTACCAATAGGTCGTTGTAGTTCAGGTGACCCATTTCGCTCATTTGGGTAAGCGCCATAAAAACGCCTCCTTTCTCTCCAAGCTCATCGAGCATCTTGCGCACCTCATCAATTCTGGATTGAGGAACCCGGGTTTCGCTCAACATTTTGAGGTAACCTTCCGTGATTCGTTCCGTTTGAATTTCGTAGTCCAAAAGCCCGCTGCCACGACGCAGCTCACTCAGCTCGGTGTTGATAGAATCAAGCAGGCTTTTCTGAAAATCCAGCGACCCCTGGGCAATCTTGAGTTGCTCAAGGGCAATGTCGCGGTGAAGTTTACGCGCCTTATAATTGAGCTGCTGAATCAATTCATTGGCAATATCCCGAGCCCTCACCGGCGATTCGTCAAACACCTCAATTTTTACCGACTCAAAATTGGTACGCGAAACCACAATGTGATCGTTGTACTCATTAAGCAGGTTATGCCTGAATCCCTCCTTGTTTGGGTTTAGTTCATAGACCTCGGCAAGATTATACTTCTCGATAATGCTGTCGCGAATACTTGTACTTTGAAAAAGCTGCAACAGCTGTTCAGTTAAGGATTCACTGCCATAAGCCCTGAGGTTGATTGGGTACACGATGGCCACCGATTTGAACTTAGGGGTGATAAATGCCGGGCCTGAAAAAACAGTGGCACCAACTACGGCAACTATAGCTATGACGATAAGGAGCTTGAAACGCCTGCGAATAATCTGCACAAGCATTCCGAAGGTAAAGTTGTTTTGTTCCATGTTAAAAGTGGGATAATCTGCTTACGAGTTTCTTGCGAAGGCGCAAAAATAGCAAAAGAAGAAGATGGGTAAACTACATTTTTTGTCTGATAATCGCTGCCAACTGGCGAAACGATAACATGCCCGTTATTGCTGCCCATAGCAGGCTAAACGCCGCCATGATAAATAAATTGTATAGCACATGAAAGGTCAACTCGCTGCTTAACCACCCCAGGCCAATCACCCCTGCAGCGAATAATATGAAATTGCGGGCCAGTTTGAGGTCGGGTTTCAGACCGAAAACCCGCAAGGCAAGATACATTTGTGCCAGCGCCGTGAGTAGCTGCGTAATCAGGCTTGCAGCCGCAGAACCGAGGGCCTGGTAGTGCGGAATCATCCAGAGGTTCAGAATTATATTCAACACCATTCCTGCAGCCGCTAAATAATTGAGCCACCGCACACTTCCATTGGCAGTGAGTAAGGTGCCAAAAATATATGTTCCGCATACGGCCACAAAGCAAGCCATCAGCACGGCAAAACTGGCTGCTGCCTGCTCACCGATTTGCACATAGCGCAATTCCAGTAAGGCCTCTGCGTGAAACACGCAACCAACAGCCAGAATCAAAGCACCCGACATCAGCGTTTTAAACGACAGCCGCAGCAAGTCATCAATCATCTGCTTGTCGCCAATCATCTTAGAGAAAATGGGCAGCAGGAGCACTGCAAAAAGATAGGCTATCATGTTAGATGCCTCGAAAAAGCGAAATCCCTGGGCGTACACACCGGCATGGTAGGCCCCATCGGGCAGCATGCGCTCCAGCATCACGCTGTCTGATCGGTAATAGATGGTCATCAACAAAACCAGCAAAGCATAGGGGGCGCTCTGTTTCAAAATCATATACGTGAAGGGTACATTCCACTGAAGACGCACACTTCCTGATTCGCGCAGCACAAGAATGGCCGCAAACAGCGCCGTAAAGCCGTAGGCAGCGGTCTGGCTGTACACAAACCACTCAATTTCAAACGGGCGATTTACCCATCCACCCCATAGCAAAGCACCGCAAACACCGATAAGTAGCAATCTATCCAACACAGACACTATGCTGTCTTGCACAAAGCGATGCAGGCCCGCCAGATTACTGCGGAAGTACAACACAAAAGCCACCAGAACCTGGTTGAAACCCAGCACCCACAAAATCCACATTTGATCTTTGCTATATCCGAGCAGCCAACCGGCAAGCGCAATGAGCACAAGATAACCTACAGCAAGCAAAGCCCGAACTGCTATAATGTTGGAGAAGTGTTTGTGCAATAACTGCCGGTGCTGGGCTATGTTGCGTGTATTGAAATTGGTGATGCCTGCGTCCAGAAAAATGTTCAGTAGAAACGACAGGCTGATCAGCGCAAAGTAATTTCCATAGGCTTCTTCACCCACCTGTTTCAATACCTCAGCGTCGATACCAAGGATGTAAAACGGCTTTACCAGCAGATTCAAGACC
The DNA here is from genome assembly GCA_007695365.1 of Cryomorphaceae bacterium. Classification (NCBI taxonomy): domain Bacteria; kingdom Pseudomonadati; phylum Bacteroidota; class Flavobacteriia; order Flavobacteriales; family Cryomorphaceae; species Cryomorphaceae bacterium. The sequence continues at coordinate 29,642 of REDV01000101.1, forward strand.
AGTACAAAGGCCAGATTGAGAATAAACTTGCGCTGCATGAGTCAGATGAGACCGAAACGCCGGCAAAGTAACAAAATTGCACCTGCAACAAACTGTTAGTGGCAACACCTTTGTGCCTGTTTCTGCGAAAATATTCTACTTTCGGCCTGCCACTTTCACCTGCATCTACCTTGGTCATTGCCGTAAATACGCGCCTGCTATTGCCCAACAGGCTTGAGGGAATCGGTCGTTTCAGCTTCGAAACGCTGCAGCGCATGGTGCATGCCCACCCCGAACACCAATTCGTATATGTGTTTGACAGAGACTGGGATGAGCAATTTATCACCGCCAATAACATCACGCCCGTTGCGGTTTCACCTCAGGCAAGGCACCCCCTTCTATGGAGAATATGGCTCGACTACAGCGTGCCGCGCGCTATTAAGCGGTTTAAACCCGATTTGTTCTTATCGCCCGATGGCTTTCTGAGTCAGCGGTTAACCATTCCTCAGGTGCCCGTTATTCACGATCTTAATTTTGAGCACTACCCAGGCGATTTACGCGCCTCACATAGCCGATATTATCGAAAATACATGCCCCGTTTTGCCAGCATCGCGAAGCGCATTGCCACCGTTTCGGAGTTCTCCAAAAACGATTTGGTGCAACAATACGGCGTGGACTCCCATAAAATTGACGTAGTGTACAACGGTGTGAGCGCGCAATTTAATCCGACCGATAAAAATAAGATCAACAGCTTCAAAGAGCAGTTCACCAACGGACAGCCCTATTTTCTGTTTGTTGGGTCCATGCACCCCCGAAAAAACATTCAGCGCTTGCTGCAGGCCTTTGATCTGGCCCGAAAAAAAATTCTGAAACCCCACAAACTGGTACTGGCAGGAGAAAAATACTGGTGGAACGACGATATCAAACAGAGCTATGAACAGATGGAGTTTCGCGATGACGTGGTTTTTACAGGTCGCATATCCAACGAGCTATTGGTAATGGCTTTATCAGGCGCAACGGCCCTTACGTTTGTGCCCTATTTCGAAGGCTTTGGTATTCCCATCCTCGAAGCCTTTGCCACGGGCTGTCCGGTCATCACGTCGAACATCACTGCCATGCCCGAGGTATCCGGTGAAGCTGCCCTGCTCGTAAACCCCTTCTCAGAAGAAGTGATTGCCGAAGCCATGGCCCGTATGGCACAAGAGCCGCAACTTGCTCTTAGTCTTGCCACCAAAGGCGCAGAGAGAGTGGGGCAATTCACCTGGGAACGCACCGCGAATGCCCTTTGGAAAACCATTGAGCGCAGCCTTGGATAAGTTACGATCATACCACCAACGCGGTGTTGTTGAGGCAGGTTGCGACGAAGCCGGCCGCGGATGTCTGGCAGGACCCGTAGTTGCAGCTGCGGTAATTCTCCCTCATCGAGTGCGAATTGCAGGATTGAACGACTCTAAAAAGCTACCCGCCTCCAAACGCGACCAATTGCGTGGCGAAATTGAAAAAAAGGCCTTGAGCTGGGCCATCGGCGTCGTATCGCCCGAAGAAATTGACCGCATCAACATCCTGAATGCCTCCTTTCTGGCCATGCACCGGGCGCTCGACCAGCTTCAACAAGATCCCCAGCACCTGTTGATTGACGGAAACCGCTTCAAGCCTTACGGCAATTTACCACACACCTGCTTTGTGAAAGGCGACGGACGTTTTCTGGCCATTGCCGCGGCTTCCATCCTGGCCAAAACCTACCGCGACGAACTGATGTGCCGGCTTCACGAAGCATTTCCACAATACGGCTGGAATCAAAACATGGGGTATCCCACCGTGGCCCATCGCACCGCCATTCTTCAGCACGGATTAACGAGCCATCATCGCACCACCTTTCGCGTGGTTGACCCGCAGCTCAAGCTCAAACTCTGAGGTACCCTTTTCACAGGCACATGTGTAAAGTACGTTGATCGGAGCGTAGCGCCAAGGCATTGGACCGATACCTTTGGCCCAAAGTCCGCAAGCCATGATTCGCAGGTATTTTCTTGCTGTTTTTGTAATGATGATCATCGGAGCGATGGTTTACGGTTACCTCGCATTCAAGCGCTTTAACACCCCGGTGAGTCACATCCTGATGGCTGCTCCCAAAGAATCTGCGCTCATCATCGAAACAAGTGACGCCACCAAATTGTGGGAAAAACTCACCCACACCAGTGTTATCTGGGAAGAGCTCAAAACAGCCGAAAGCTTTGCCCTGGCCGATGGCGTAGGGATTTACCTGGACTCACTGCTGCAACTCGACCCCTTGCTGCTCAATCAGCTCAGAACCAAAAAAGCCATGGCCGTGGCCGCACCTTCAGGCCCCCACAGGTATTGCATGCTCATAGCACTGAACACACCAACCAACCTTACCGAGGTCGGTGTTCACCAGGCGGTGCGCGGTTTTTTACCTCCTTCAACTGTAGAAACCGAACGCAGCTACGACGACAACACCATTCACACTGCCCGGATAGACGAGCATACAATTCACTGGGCTTACCGCGACGGGATTGTGCTCTTTTGCACTGAAACCATTCCGCTGGAAGAAGCCCTTCGGAATTTACGCACCTCACAATCGCTGCTAAACGACAAGCATTTTAAGAAGGTAGCCAAAACCGCGGGTTTGTACGCCGACGCCAATGTCTATATCAACTACAAGGCATTTGGCAACTGGATGAAATCACTGCTGGGGCAGCAAGGCAAACGCGCTCCGGTGCTCAACACCCAACTGGCGGGGTGGTCGGCCCTGGACCTTACAGCCAAGGCCAACCAGATATTGCTCAACGGGTTTGTACACGTATCCGACAGTGCCAATCACTTTTTCAGGGTTTTCAACGGACAAAAACCAAAACCATTACGGGTAAGCAAATTGCTACCCTCTCATACCGCCAGTCTGCTGCATTTGGGCCTGAGTCATTTTCCGAGTTATTACCAAAGCTATCGCGAGTTTTTACGCACTGAGGGGTCTCTCGGCAAGCGCGACCTTCAGATCGATCAACTCAACCAACAGTGCGAAAAAAACATCGAAGAACTCTGTACCGGCTGGATACACGCAGAGGTGGCCATTGCCATCGCTGAACCGCGAAGCAACGATATTGATCCGCACAAGTATCTCCTTTTCTCAACCTCCGGTAAGAACGAAGGCTGGAAACAACTTTCAGAGCTGAGCGCCGCGCTCGGTTATGACCCCGTTTCGTACGAAATGTTTGGCCAGCCGGTAATGGAGATCAACACAGCCGACGCCTTCCGGATTTTGTTGGGAGCGGCATTCAATGGATTTGAAGAAGCAGTGGTTACGGCTCTGGATGATTTTGTGATTCTTTCTAACTCAGCCTCTGCCATGCGAACGCTTCTGCAGCACTATCAGGCGGGAAATACACTGAAAAAAGACACCCATTTTGCGGCTTTTTCAAACAACCTGGCCGACAAGTCGAATTTACTTTACTACAGCGGAATTGCCCGTTCGCCGGCACTTTTCAAGGAGTATCTCAGTAAGGACGGGCAACGCTGGGCCGACCGCGAGCTCGAAACCATTCGGCGATTTGAGGGCATCGGCTACCAGCTTTCGGCGAGTGGCGACCTGTATTACAGCAACATCTACCTGAGTCACAACCCTGTTTACACGCAGGAAAGCGGTGCTTTCTGGGAGCTGGCACTCAATGACTCCATTACTTTTGGTCCGCAATTGGTGCTGAATCACTACACCCAATCAAGGGAAATTCTCGTTCAACTTGGCAACCAATCGCTTTCGCTGATCAGTAATACAGGCAAGGTGCTTTGGAACCGCGAACTCAAGGAGCCCATCCTCGGTAAGATTCATCAGATAGACCGCTACAAAAACGGCAAGCTGCAACTGCTCTTCAACACGGCATCGCATGTTTATCTCATTGACCGAAACGGTAAGCACGTGGAAGGATTTCCGGTGAAATTGAAGGACAAAGCCTCTGCGCCGCTGGGATTGTTTGATTACGACGACAACCGCGATTACCGAATGCTCGTTCCGCTGGCAAACAAGAGCTCATTGCTCTTTGGCCCTGACGGGATAGCCATCAAAGGATGGAAGGCGGGCTCAACCCATGGCCTGGTGAAAGACCAGCCCGTTCACCTTCGTCTGGGCAACAAAGACTACGTGTTTATGTGTGATGAAGGAGGAAACATCTACCTCCTGAACCGGCAGGGAAGCTCCAGGCACAAGGTGAAAGCCACCATAGAGGGCAGGTCAGCCAACCCTGTGTTTATTCAGCGTGGCAAAGACATCAAACAATGCCAGTTGCTCTATACAGACACGATGGGAAATATTGTGAGTCTTGGATTTGATAACAACGTAAGCAAGAGCAGCGTGGGCTTTGCCACTAAGCACACCATGACGGCCGCCGACCTTAACCAGGATGGATTGCTCACGGTGTACCTCAGCACCGACAACAAGTTATGGGTGATTCAGCCTGATGGAACAGTGGTTTGCCAGTACAAACACGACGGTTTGGCTCTACGCCCGAGGGTTTTCCGCCAACAAGACAAAACGCGCATCGCAGTGCTGAGTCAAGCCGAGGAAATGATCTATATCCTGAACGAAAACTGCAAGCCAGCCGATTACCTGCCCATGTACGCGCGGGGCAGCTTTACCGTGGGCGACATTAACAAAGATGGTATTTTGAATGTGGTGGCCATCGGAGCGCCCAATACATTGCATGTCTATAACCTGGAATAGAAAAATGGTTTCAAGCCGAATCCGACGGTTGTTGTGAGAGGCTGTCTATACATTCAGCGAGCCCAGTTAGCCCGGAATGACTACGTGCCTGCGGAATGTAGATTTTGAATCCAAGAGCGACGGAAGAAATATGCTTAACGTACAGACACCGGTTAGCGTCGGCTGAGCCTGATTTGCATCCCTTTGCGAAGGGGAGTATCCCGACTCAGTTCATTGTAGCGTTCCAGCCGATTGAGTTTTACCGCGTGAAGTTGGGAAATATCACGCAGCGTTTGCCCCTCCTCCACAACGTGTACAGAAGCTCCTGCGGCCCGATTGCGTTTGGGTTTGATGTACACTCGCTCGCCTTCTGAGAGAGGACGCACCGACTTATCGTCGTTGTATTTCTGGAGCTGCCACTTGTTCAACTGAAGATCATCGGCTATTCCTTTGTAGGTTTCGCCTTCGCGGGCAAACACAAACTGTGCGCGGTTGTCGGTTTGCATAATCTGACGACCCAGATGAAAATCAAGCTCTGCTCCCTTTCCCGATGTTGGTTTGGAGGTTTGACCGGCAGGCTTGCGTTGCGCCACGCGCTCTTTGCCCTGACCGGCGCGATCAAAGCGCTGAAGGTCATTCTCCTCAATAATGCGGATCAGCAACTGCGGATACTTTGGATTGGTGGCGTACCCCGCTTTTTTAAGGCCGTGCGCCCACCCCTTGTAATCGGTAGATTTCAGCTTGAACAATTCGGCGTAGCGCGGTTTGAGCAGGAACTGCGAGTGATCTTCAAACGACTCTCGCGCGTTTTTGTACTTTCGGAAGCATTCGTTTTTGGCATCATCGTCTTTGTACACACCCGGGCCATTCCAACCGTGGCATTTAATACCGAAGTGATTGTTGGCTTTTCGGGCGAGCATACTGTTGCCGTCGCCGCTTTCCAGAATTCCCTGTGCCAGCTTGATACTTGCAGGAATACCGTATTTGTGCATATGGCTAATGGCCTCGTCTTTCCAGGTTTCGATGTATTGCTGGCGGGATATACGGCCACCCGGATCATCGGATGCCACGAGTTGCAAGGACCACATCATCGCGGCGACGACCACAAGCAACTTGCTGTTGAATACTTTCTGCTCCATACGTTTCACAAAGTTACACCCACCTCGCCCCGCCTTTGGGTTCGCTATGGTTGATTTTAAACGTTGCGATGTTAGCTTTGAGTGTTAAGAATCGTGCCAGGGCAATCGAAAATTGGGCTGGAGACCTTGAAGAACCTCGAATGCATGCCGATTCACGGCAACTAGTCTCGACCATCCATCTGCCTCAAAATAAGCCGGATGTCAGATATTGCACTCACCCCAAACTCAAAAAAACCAACACGGGTTGCAGGACCATCAGCCCATCTATCCAAAAGGCGTGGTAAAACTCATTGGTGACCCTTTTGCTTCGATCGATGATTACAAGGGCCACTGCTGCTGAGACCAGCATTGCCATCCAGGTAAAAAAGCAGTACTCTTTCAGTAGAAAAAGGATGCTTGTTATGAGGGCAAACGCACCCATCAACCCCAGTGAAATGCGCAGGGCACCTCCCGCCCCACGCATTTGCGGCAAGGTTTTCTGACGTGCTGCATCGTATTGCACATCGCGCACATCAAAGGGGATGGTGAGGGCGGCAATCCAACAACTTCGTTCCAAAAACAGCAGCAGCATTGCCGTTGCACCCATCTCCGGCTTAAAGTACCACAGCGGCAAGGCTACCGTAACCATGGCCCAGGTAAGCACAATCACCCATAGTTTGGCACCCGGTACATCGCGCAAAGCCAGCCAATCACCTGCCACAGGAATAACAGGAACCACATAGACAGCGGTAATCAGGGCCAATGGAAGAAGAGCAATAAGAAATTCAACAGGAAAAACCCAGACCGCCCATACTACTGTCATCACCAAAGTAAACACAAACCACATGGTAAGCGCCTTGCGACTTCTCAGCAGCCAGTTTACCCGTGTGGATTGCAGTCGCAAACTCCAACGGTTAAAGCGTATCAATCGGTGAAAGGTATAGCCCGCCGCAGTGGAGAAAAAAACGAGCCACGCCATTGCCGCGCCCGGCCGCTCAATCAACCAGCAGGTTTGGGCCGTTATGAGTGCGGCGCCCAGCGCAATCCACAGGTTTCCGAAAAGCAGGAGTCTGAAAACCGGTTTCAATTCTGCTCTCAATGTGTACTCAGCGAATACCTTCTACGTTATTGGCCAGCACAGAGTACAACAGTACACCGGCTACCGTTCCGATAACGCTGCCTTTGAGCCCCTGAATCATCTGACGGCTCCGCGCATTCCGGGCAAAGCCCGCACGGTAGGGATCGGTTTTCATGGATGGATCATGCATATAGCGCTCCTTGATGTGGATGGGCGGAATGGCCGTACCCAGCGTCCAGACAATCGGCGTTGAAACCGCGAAAATGCTGTTCTGCCAGGCGAGACCTCCCAGTAAACCAAAGGCAGCTCCGCCCCAAAAAGCCAGCGGAGCCTTGTAATTCAGCATGGCATCGCGTTGGCCGAGCATAAACTCTTCCATCTCACGCACAGTGTAGTCATTGCCATACTCGGGTTGGTACTCGTAAAGAATTTGGCGATTTCCGTCGGAACCAATAATGGCAAACACTTCATCGCGGGATACGTAGGTTTCCTTTCTCTTCTCGGGTCGAAGGCTCTTTCTGTTTTTTTCCACCAGCGCGTCCAGTTCGGCGCGTGTTAGCTGGTCGCCTTTTCGCTCGGCAATTTCATAGCGCAGATTCTCATTGTACTGCCGGATACGCTGATTGCGTAGACTGTTCTTGTCGTAGGTGAAACGAATATCAATGAATGCCGAATCATTGAAATGAAAAACCTCAAGCTGGCGGCCGTTCATCATCTCAAAAACATACTGGGCTTTCAACTCGCTCAATAAACACAAGAGCAAAGCCGAACAAAGTGCAATCCGAATGGTTTGAGTCATGCGTCAAAAATAGAAATCCAACGCAAATGAATACACAATGCGCGCCGCGTTTTCCAAGGCGATTAGTATGTATCTTTGCGGCAAATTTAAGCCCCAGGCATTATGTCACACCACAGTAAATTTGAAAGACGACACCTCGGCCCTCGTCAGGAGCAGGTAAAATCCATGCTTCAAACATTGGGTCTGAACAGTATGGAAGAACTCATCCACGAAACCATTCCCGACAATATCCGCCTGCAGCAAGCGCTCAACCTCGAGGAGGGAATGAGCGAGTTTGAGTACCTCTCTATGCTGCGTGAAAAAGCAGCTAAAAACACCATCAACAAGACCTATATCGGAATGGGTTACTCGCCCACGATTGTTCCTGCTGTGGTTCAGCGCAATATTCTTGAAAATCCGGGATGGTACACGGCGTACACACCTTATCAGGCTGAGATTGCTCAAGGTCGATTGGAGGCTTTGCTCAATTTTCAGACGGTGGTAAGCGACCTGTGTGGTCTGGAGCTCGCCAACGCATCGCTGCTGGATGAAGCCACCGCTGCTGCCGAAGCCATGATTATGAGCTACAACCTCAGAAGTCGGGAAGCCGTGAAATCAGGGGTTCAGAAGTTTTTTGTGGACGCCGAGGTATTTCCGCAGACACTTGAGGTTTTGAAAACCCGTGCCGTTCCGCTTGGCATTGAATTGGTTGTAGCCAATTGGCAAGAACACACCCTGGACGGCAGCTACTTCGGAGCCATGCTCCAATATCCCAACAATACCGGGAAGGCCTGTGATTACCGATCATTTACCGAAACAGCCCGCGCACTCGGAATTCTGGTTTCCGTTGCCACCGATTTGATGAGTCTTGTGTTACTTACACCTCCCGGCGAATGGGGCGCTGACATCGCTTTTGGCAACAGCCAGCGCTTTGGCGTTCCAATGGGTTACGGCGGACCTCACGCGGCTTTCTTTGCTACCAAAGAGGAGTTCAAGCGACAGGTTCCGGGTCGTATCATTGGTGTGTCCAAAGACCGTCACGGAAACCAGGCCTTGCGCATGGCCCTGCAAACCAGAGAGCAGCACATCAAGCGCGAAAAAGCAACCTCAAATATCTGTACAGCCCAGGCTTTGCTGGCCGTGATGGCATCCATGTACGCAGTTTATCACGGTCCTGATGGTCTGAATGCCATCGCGTCTGAGATTAACGGAAAAACCCGTTGGCTCGAAAAGGAGCTCAATAACATGGGCTTCAAAAACCAAAACGAGTACTATTTCGACACGCTGAAAATCAACATGAAAGAAGGCGTATCGCAAGAATCACTGCGCGGTGCGGCTGAGAAAGCAGGTTTGAACCTTCGCTATTTTGCGGATGGAAGCGTAGGCATCAGTTTACACGAAGCTGTCACAACCGCCGATCTTTTAGAATTGCGCTCGGTGTTTGCGGGCGCTGCAGGATCCAGCGGAAGCACCGGTGCTGAGGTACAACCCGAATTGCACCTCCACCCTCAGCTTAAGCGTAGCTCAGCATTTCTTACGCACGAGATTTTCTCGATGTACCACTCAGAGTCTGAGATGATGCGCTACATGAAGCGTCTGGAAAACAAAGATCTGTCGCTTACCCACTCCATGATATCCTTAGGCTCCTGCACCATGAAACTGAACGCAGCCAGCGAGTTGCTTCCGCTAACCTGGCCGGAATTCTCAAACATCCACCCCTATGTGCCGGCTGAACAAGCGGCGGGCTATGTAGAGATCATCAACGAGTTGGGCGAAATGCTCTGTGAAATTACCGGCTTTGATGCGGTTTCTTTTCAACCCAATTCGGGTGCGCAAGGAGAGTATGCCGGACTGATGGCCATTCGCGGGTACCACGAGGCTCGTGGTGAAGGTCACCGCAATGTGATGCTCATTCCCTCTTCTGCACACGGAACCAACCCTGCCAGCGCAGTGATGGCCGGGATGGAGGTAGTGGTAGTGAAGTGCGACGAAAAAGGAAACATCGACGTGGCTGATCTTCGGGCCAAATCCGAAGCGCACTCAGCCAACCTTTCGGGTTTGATGGTGACTTATCCATCAACGCACGGAGTATTTGAGAAGGCCATCATTGAAATCAATGAGATTGTTCACCAGCACGGCGGCCAGGTGTATATGGACGGAGCCAACATGAACGCGCAGGTAGGTTTAACCAACCCCGGAAGCATCGGTGCCGATGTTTGTCACCTGAACCTGCACAAAACCTTTGCAATTCCTCACGGAGGAGGAGGCCCCGGCATGGGCCCCATCTGTGTGAAGGCCCACCTGGAACCATTCCTCGGAAGGCATGCAGTGACACACCCCGCGCAGGATGGCAACAACCGCTCCATTGCGGGTGCCCACTACGGCAGTGCCTTGATTTTGTTGATTTCTTACGGCTACATCAAAATGCTTGGTGGTGAAGGCGTAACACGTGCCACGGAGTACGCTATTCTGAACGCCAACTACATCAAGCAAAAACTGGATGGTCACTACTCCGTACTCTACACGGGGGAGCGCGGCTTTGCTGCCCACGAGATGATTATTGATTGTCGCATGTTCAAAAACAGCGCCGGCATTGAAGTGGCAGACATTGCCAAGCGACTCATTGACTACGGTTTTCACGCCCCAACGGTGTCCTTTCCCGTGGCAGGCACGATGATGATTGAACCCACGGAAAGTGAATCACTTGAGGAATTGGATCGTTTCTGCGAAGCAATGATTAAGATTCGTGATGAAATCAGAGCCATAGAGAAGGGAGCCGCCGACAAAGAGCAAAACGTATTGCGCAACGCTCCGCACACGGCTATGGAGGTAACGGCAGATAGCTGGCCCCACCCCTACTCACGGCAAGAAGCTGCCTACCCCGCAGAATATCTACGCAACTGGAAGTACTGGGCCCCGGTAGCTCGTGTTGACAACGCATACGGCGACCGGAACCTTATATGTACTTGTCCCTCCATTGAATCATACGAAACGGCAATGCCCGCCTGAGTGAGACGCAACCCTGAAAAATGAGGGTTGCAGGATTTTAATGGTGGTAACTTTTTCCACAAGAAAGCAGTGCAAAAACAAGCACTGCTTTTCTTTTTTCAGGGATTTAATGTTACTTTTGGCCTAACAAAATTGTTGCTAATCATTCACTAAAATCACCTATTATGAAGAAAATTTACCTTTTTGCGGCTTCGCTTTTGGTAGGTTCTGCAGCTATCGCTCAGTCCGCTAACGAGATTGCCCAGCCGCTTCGCGGAGACGCGGGCATCCCCGTTCAAATGCAGGATGATCGCCCGACTCAAAAACCATATCAAACTGATAATCAGCGTTTTACGATTATTTGGGAAGATGATTTTTCAGACGGAAACAACTGGACATTCAACAATAATGCATCTCCTCCCACTGACTGGTTTATCACCACAGATCTCAACGCTCCACCATTTGGAGCCCTAACCCCCATTCAGACACCTACTGCTGAAAACGGTTATGCACTGGTAGATGGTGACTCGCAAGGCGACGGTTCAGAGCAAGACTGCAACCTGCGCATGGCCAATCCTGTTGACCTCAGTGGTCATGACTTCGTGAACCTCCGTTTTTATTGTGTAACCCGTAACTGGAGCTCTACTTACACAGTGCGCGTAAGTAACGACGGTGTGAACTGGACAAATTTCCCGGTGCTTGAACACATCACCACCAACGTAAACACTGAGAACCCCGAATTGGTGGTAGTGAACATTACAAGCGTGGCTGCTAACCAGGAAACTGTGTGGGTTGAGTTTAACTTCTCTGCATCATGGGGATGGTTCTGGGCTATAGATGATGTAAGTATTGTTGTGCCTGACGACAATGACCTTACCATACAAACCCCACGTTACAGCAATCACGATCCTGAAGCAGATAGCTGGTGTAACCTTCCCTACTCTACCTACCCGGAGTCTCAAGTACGTCCATTGGTTTTCAATGCTGTAGCTTTCAACGCAGGAACTGAAGAGCAAACAGGTGTAACCCTGGAAGTAAACGTTACCGGACCTGAAGGACTGGACGTTACCGTGAGCAGTGCGTCAACCTCTGTACCTGCCGGTGAAACTGCTTATCTTGAACTCGCTCCCTGGACTCCTCCTGCTGTGGAAGGTACCTACACAATCACCTACACCATCCTTCAGGATCAGGAAGACGCCAATCCGGACGATAACGTAGCCACCCGCTCCTTCAATGTATCACCAGGTGAGTTCGCACGCGATTCTCAATCGCTAAATGCTGTAGCAGGTTTGGGCCTTGATGACTTCTGGGGAGGTAATGGGTACTGCTTTGATGAGCCGGGAGAAATCTGGTGCATCGGTGCGGCTATTTCATCAGCCTCAGATATGGGTGCTTTCTTTGACTTTGAAATTCGCGCTTTTGGCACAGGTCTCGATTACGTAGCCAATACTGACCTCCTGGAGGTTACGGCAGATATGATGAACGACGGTGGAGGAAACAACTTTACCTACGCCTGGTTAGAAGGCGGAATCACAGTACCTGTATTCCCCGGTGATGAGTACGTGGCCATGTTCCACACTTTTGCCGGCAACGAGCAGGCAACCATTGGTATCAGTGGGCAGTCACCTGACTTCTCTACTTACCTGATTGCTGAGTTTGCTGAGCAAAGTTGCGACCCATGTTTCACCGGTTCTACCTACATGGTGCGTATCGGTATGAGCGAAGAGTGGTGCGATGCCAATGTAGTCACCAGCATTGACGAAATTGAGCGCGTGACTGTTGAGGAACTTTACCCCAACCCAACCGTTGGTTTCACCACGCTGGAGTTCAGCTTGCTTGAGACTTCAAATGTGCAGGTATTCCTGTTCGATAACATGGGACGTATCGTAATGAACAAAGACTACGGTGTGCAGCCTGCCGGTGAGCACCGCTTTGAGTACGACTTCTCTAATGTAGCCCCCGGAATGTATTCATTCAGCATTCGCGCAAACAACAGCTACACTACCAAGAAACTGGTGATCAAATAAGACCACCCATTCTTACAAAAAAAAAGGCAGCCTTCGGGCTGCCTTTTTTTTGTTCAATACTATTTGGTTGGTGTTTAGAGAAGTTCGGGTGGCCTCCCTACAACCGCCTTGTTTCCATGAACCATTATGCGTCGCTCTATCAGCTTAGGGTTTTCGAGCATAATAGTGATCCATTCGTCCGGGGTAAAATCTTTGCCCCGAAATTTCTCCTTGTAAACGGCTTCACCCCTTCGGAGTAAATCCTCCGGCCTTAAATTGAGGTATTTATGCTACATTTGGCTGACATCATTGTTGCTAATCATTCACTAATATCACCTATTATGAAGAAAATTTACCTTTTTGCGGCTTCGCTTTTGGTAGGTTCTGCAGCTATCGCTCAGTCCGCTAACGAGATTGCCCAGCCTCTACGCGGTGACGCGGGCATCCCCGTTCAAATGCAGGATGACCGCCCGGCTCAAAAGCCAATTCAAACCAACAATCAGCGTTTTACAGTGATCTGGGAGGATGATTTTTCAGACGAAAACAACTGGACATTTAACAATAATTCATCTCCTCCTACCGACTGGTTTATCACTACAGATCTCAACGCTCCACCATTTGGAGCCCTAACCCCCATTCAGACACCAACTGCTGAAAACGGTTATGCTCTGGTAGATGGCAACTCACAAGGCGACGGTTCCGAACAGGACTGTAACCTCCGCATGGCCAATCCTGTTGACCTCAGCGGTCATGACTTCGTGAACCTCCGTTTTTATTGTGTAACCCGTAACTGGAGCTCTACTTACACAGTGCGCGTAAGTAACGACGGTGTGAACTGGACAAATTTCCCGGTGCTTGAGCACATCACCACCAACGTAAACACTGAGAACCCCGAATTGGTGGTAGTAAACATTACCGATGTTGCCGCCAACCAGGAAACTGTTTGGGTAGAGTTTAATTTCTCTGCATCATGGGGTTGGTTTTGGGCGGTAGATGATGTAAGTATTGTTGTGCCTGACAACAATGACCTTACCATTCAAACGCCACGTTACAGCATTCACGATCCTCAAGCAGATGACTGGTGTAACCTTCCTTACACCGTTTACCATGTGTCACAAGTGCGCCCATTGACATTCAATGCTGTGGCTTTTAACGCAGGAACTGAAGAGCAAACAGGTGTAACCCTGGAAGTAAACGTTACCGGACCTGATGGACTGGACGTTACCGTAAGCAGTGCCTCAACCTCTGTACCTGCCGGTGAGACTGCTTATCTGGAACTCGCTCCCTGGACTCCTCCTGCTGTGGCTGGAACCTACACCATTACCTACACCATCCTTCAGGATCAGGAAGACGCCAATCCTGACGACAACGTAGCAACCCGTACCTTCAATGTATCATACGGCGAATTTGCACGCGATTCTCAATCACTGGATGCTGTTGCAGCATTGGGTTTTGATGACTTCTGGGGAGGCAACGGATACTGCTTTGATGAGCCGGGAGAAATCTGGTGCATCGGTGCGGCTATTTCATCAGCCTCAGATATGGGTGCTTTCTTTGACTTTGAAATTCGCGCTTTTGGCACAGGTCTCGATTACGTAGCCAATACTGACCTCCTGGAGGTTACGGCAGATATGATGAACGACGGTGGAGGAAACAACTTTACCTACGCCTGGTTAGAAGGCGGAATCACAGTACCTGTATTCCCCGGTGATGAGTACGTGGCCATGTTCCACACTTTTGCCGGCAACGAGCAGGCAACCATTGGTATCAGTGGGCAGTCACCTGACTTCTCTACTTACCTGATTGCTGAGTTTGCTGAGCAAAGTTGCGACCCATGTTTCACCGGTTCTACCTACATGGTGCGTATCGGTATGAGCGAAGAGTGGTGCGATGCCAATGTAGTCACCAGCATTGACGAAATTGAGCGCGTGACTGTTGAGGAACTTTACCCCAACCCAACCGTTGGTTTCACCACGCTGGAGTTCAGCTTGCTTGAGACTTCAAATGTGCAGGTATTCCTGTTCGATAACATGGGACGTATCGTAATGAACAAAGACTACGGTGTGCAGCCTGCCGGTGAGCACCGCTTTGAGTACGACTTCTCTAATGTAGCCCCCGGAATGTATTCATTCAGCATTCGCGCAAACAACAGCTACACTACCAAGAAACTGGTGATCAAATAAGACCACCCAT
>REDV01000102.1 GCA_007695365.1 Cryomorphaceae bacterium
ACTTCCTCGGTGCAGTTATCAGTAGCGGTTACTACAGCCACCTCGGGGATGTTGTTGCAGCTTGCTTCGGTATCCATCGGTACGCCGGCCAGCATCGGAGCCAGGGTGTCGGCCACGGTGATGGTTTGTACGTACTCGGTAAAGTTACCGCAAGCGTCGGTAGCACGGTAGGTACGGCTGATTACAGCGTCGCAGTCGGTACCGCTCATGTCGTCACCCTCGTGGGTGATTTCCACATCGCCGCAGTTGTCTTCAGCAGCCAACTGATCAATATCCGGTACGGGTACATCTACAATACAATCCAGGAAAAGGTCGGCAGGAGTCTGAATGAATACAGGAGCAGTATTGTCCACGTAGTGAATGGTAAGCGAAACGCTTGCGTTGTTATTGCATTCGTCCGTGGCTGTCCAGGTATAAATTTCAGTCCACTCATTTTCGCACTCTCCATCAACGACATCGAGTGCTGATGTAATCTCTACAACTTCAGAACAGTTGTCAAAGGCAGAAGGAGGAACAATGTCTGCCTCTTCTTCGCAGGAAAGGGTGATTTCAGAATCCTCCATATCGAAAGTAGGAGGAGTGGTATCTACCACTTCAATGATCTGGGTGTAGCTGGCTGTATTTTCACAGGTGTCTATAGCTGTCCATGTCCGGAAGATGGTAAACGATTGCGGACAGTCGCCGGGTTCTGTTGTTTCCTCAAATAGCACATTTACAGACGCATCACAATTGTCGGTAGCTGTTACTTCGGCAATGGGAGGAATGGCCTGGTCACATTCGATAACGGTGTTTTCAGGTAAATTGTGAAGCGTAGGGGCAACAGTGTCTACCAAGGTAATAAACTGCTCAAAAACTGTTTGATTTCCGCATTGGTCAGTTGCTGTCCATACGCGCTGAATCACTCCCGGACATCCACCGGAGAAGAAGGTTTCTTCGAAATCGATATCCACTTCGCTACAGTTATCTTCTGCCTCTATCTCTTCGGCTTCGGGCACATTGGCACAATCTACAGATATTTGAACTGCAGGTGGGTTGATGAAAACAGGCGCAATGCTGTCGTTATAGGTTATGGTCTGCACGCATTCAGTGCTGTTTCCGCACTCATCAGTTGCGATGTAGGTGCGGATGATGGTGCCTTCACAATCATCGCCTTCCCACTCATCACCTGCATGTGTGATGATTACCTCACCACAGTTATCGGTAGCAGATACCAATGAAATGTCGGCATCGGGCACATCTGTTATACAGCTGTATACCTCGTCAGCAGGGCACTCGGTGATTTCGGGAGCCTGGTCGTCAACAATGGTAATGATCTGGGTGGCCACCGTGGTGTTACCACATTCATCGGACGCCATCCAGGTCCGGGTGATTGCAGATGCCTGCGGACATTCTTCGTTCTGATCGATTTCCTCATTGAACATCACTGCCATTGCGGTTGTGCAATTATCTGTAGCCACTATTTCCGCAGGTGCAGGAATTTCATCTTCGCAAGACAGGTCGAGATTGCCCGGTACCCCGGCCAAAACGGGTGCCACGGTGTCAGCAACGGTGATAACCTGAATGTGTTTGGCGAGATTTCCACATTCATCAACTGCATCGAAGGTGCGGTGAATAATGCCGTTACACTCGTCGCCAGAGACAAAAATATCGCCTCCATAGGTGATTTCTACAAGTCCACCGCAGTTATCTTCTGCAGCCAGTTCAGATAAATCCGGCGCAGGTACATCTGCAAAGCACTCAAAAAACAGATTGTCAGGCGTTGCAGTAAACTCAGGTGGGGTGGTGTCATCAACCGTAATGGTTTGGTTTACGATGTTCACGTTACCACAGTCATCGGCGGCAATGAAGAAGCGCTCAATTTCGAATACACACACCACTTCGGTTCCGGGGTTTTCTTCGCACTCTTTGTCAACATTGATATCTCCATGGCCTGAAACGTTGTTTCCGTTGAGAATTCCTTCGTAGTGAAACCAACCGGCCAATCCGTTATTGGCATTGCGGCCGTTGGCCGCAGTACCGCACTGAAAACCGAAGAAATAATTGGCAGGCATATGGCTCAGCTGGAGAAAGGAGCCTTCAAAATCACCGGCACCAATCAGGAAAGAATTGTTGTTGTCAAGTTCATAATAGTCCCAATTGAGGTAATGGTCCTCGGCAAGAAAAAGGTCGTCTTTGTAGCTTCGTCCTAAGGCGTTCCAGTCCGTCCAGTTGCGCTTGTTTTCAAGCCGCATAAATACCAGCCACTGCTGATTCGGGTTGTTGTTTGCGAATACTGTACCTGTGATAATAGCAGATCCGTCACCGTATACCTCCATGCTACCCACTCCGGGCTCAAATACAAAATAATCTGTGGCACCGGGTAGGTTAAAAAGCACAATACTCCAATCTACACCGGGACCCACTGCGGTTGTGAGCTCACAAGTTTCTTCGCCCGCGACAATTGGGGTCTCAAAGAACCACGTGCTGACGTCTGCACTGCAATTGTCAATAGCTGGAATGCCTTCAAGTGGAGGTACATCTTCTTCGCATTCAACGGCTATGTCTTCAATGTCATCCACAAATTGGGGAGCCTCCGTGTCGTTGTACTGAAATACCTGTACGCAAGTGTATTCGTTTTGGCAGCCGTCAATACCAATATAAGTGCGCGTAACAGTGCCGGAGCAATCGTCTCCATCCACAACATCTCCGTCCCATACCACCATGCCTCCTGAGCATTCGCCGTTTAGAGCGATGCCATCAACATTAGGTTCAGGGATGTCCGAAAAACATTGTACCGGATCTGTTTCGGGGCATTCGAGCCCTACTTCGGCAAGCACTGGCCTACTTTCGCCAGCTAATGCCTGAATAGAGACAAGAGTAATAAATAGGGTAAGTAGTTGGGTTGGTAATTGGTTGAAATGTTTCATAATCAGCGTTTTTTATGGTCGTTCATTCGGTTGGATCGGGTGTTGGATTACTGCGCTTAGCCTACTTAGTTAGTCGGTTTTTAAGTACAGTTTATCAGCAAATTTCATTCATTCATCTGACAATATCAAGTTTTTAACAATCGTAGCCGGCAAATCATTACTTCGGAGCTCTATGGACGTAGATTGTAGAATCAGATAACAGGCCAATATTCTGTAGATATTCATTAATTTTCTCGCCCAAAACTCCTGATATGAGAGCAATTTGCATTTTGAGCGCTGCCGCCTTTGGGCTGGTATTTTTTAGCCATTGCGGAAAAATCAGTGTGGATAATGAAGATCCCAAAATAGAGGTGTTTCTGATAAATGGCCAGGGTAGTATTGAATCTGCGCAGGCAGGACAATCATTACAACTTGAGCTTTTTATAACCGACAATGAAAAGCTGGCGGAGGTCCTTGTGCGACTCGAAAACATGTCGAATACTGCTTTGACGGCTACCGAGCGAATGGCTTTTTTCGAGGTTTTCAGCGACATTAACGCCAAAGAATTCAGCCGGGTAATTGACATCTCTTTGAGCGAAAGCATACTGGCCGGCAGATATCGTTTAATGGTTCAGGTGGCAGATGCCAATGGTAACAGCCAGAGCAAAGTAGAGGAGTTTATGATCTTTAATACGCCTGAAGAACCCGAAATCATGATAAGCTCTTTTCTGCCGCCGGCAACAGGAGGGGTGCTGCAACTGGCGGCCGGCGACTCACTCATGATCAACGGATACATTTCCGATGCATCGGGTATTGATCGTTTTCGTGTGCAAATCACAGGTGCATCAGGATTACATAACCAACTAGTGGAAATTGAAGAGAGTGATTTTACGTTCTACGACTTCAATTGGCTGGGCGCGATTCAAATCAGTGGAAACGCTGCTCCCGGCAGCTATTCGCTGCAAATAGATGCTACCGACAACGACGGACATATGTCGTTTTTCTCGCACCCTGTGCAAGTTCAGTAGTCCATTACTTTTTTGAGAGCACGTCAGAGATGATGAGCTTGGTTGATTGGTAGGCGGGAATAATAGCAGCCAGATTGGCCACCACCATCACCAACACAAAAAGCGTGTACTCATCTACCAAAGGAACCCACCGCACTAGCGAACCACTGAGTTGAGAAGAGGCAAACTGTTGAGCTGCAATGAGTCCAAAGCGCGATACCATAAAGCCAATCGCAATTCCAGCAACTGCCAGTAAATTGGCTTCAATCAGAATGAGCAAGAACAATCGGGCAGGGGAGGCGCCCATTGAGCGCATCAGTGCAAGTTCATAACGTCGTTCTTTCAGGCTATTGTACAGAGATATAAACATACTCAACGCCGAAATAATAATGATGGCCAGAGCAATCATCCTCAAGGCCGCAATACCCGCCCCGAATAGGTCAAAGAGCCGATTGATTTCAATGGCGGGCAAAGCCGATTGAAAGTTGGTGCTCCGGTTAATCATGTTGGGCAGGGTCATGAGTCCCATGGCACTTTTGAACTGCACGAGCATGGCTGTGATTTCGCGATCGGGGCCTACGGGCATGGGTTGGTAATCCTCCGCAAATGGGTCGTAGGCTGGCTCATTGTTTAGGGTGTCGCGCTTCTGAATAGGGCCGTGATCGTGGGTAGGGTCGTCGCAGGTTGCGTGGTCGTGGTCGTCGTGCACAAGCCATACACTTTCAATGGATGTGAGAATAAGCCTGTCGAGCACCGTTCCTGACTCCTTAAAAATACCCACAATTTTAAAGGCGATGTTGTCGTGCACGTGGGTATCGTCGTCGCTCAGCCCGTGCATAGAGAAAAAAGTATCACCTACACCGAGGTCTGTAGCTTTTGCGGCAGCGGCGCCGATGGTACATTCAAAAGGTCGGTGCCACAACGCGCCCGTTGCCAGTTCCATTTCATAGTGAGCGGGGTAGTCTTCGGTACTGCCCACAATCCGATAGCCTGCGTAGTTATCGCCGTAGGCCAGCGGAATGGTTTTTTCAACCAGCGGATTGCGCAACGCTTTCTTCACATCAAGGTAATTGATGTTACCGGTTGGGTTATCAATCTGATAAACTGCGGATAGAATCAGTTGAAGCGGACTACCCTTTGCCCCAACCACCATATCAATGTCCTTGATGTTTTTCCGAAAGTCCTTGTCCAAACCATCGTTCACTACCATCATGAAGGAAATCATTGCTACACCCAGAACCAGCAGCAGGAGGCTCAACGTGCTCGACAGTGGTTTGCTCAGAATATTCTTCAGGCTGATGTAAGTCAGATTCATAGTGCCACCACTTTTTGAATAAGTTCTTTAACCCGCTGATCGTGCGTTACCGTGATGAGTGTTGCATTGCTTTCGGAGCATTCCTGGCGCAGAAGTTCAATCATTTTACGGCAGTTTTCATCGTCCAGACTGGCAGTAGGCTCATCGGCCAACACCACCGACGGGCGGTTTACCATGGCGCGCGCAATGCCTGCCCGCTGTTGTTCACCAACGCTGAGTTGGTGCGGCTTCTTACGACCCTTGTCTTGAAGACCAAGGCGCTCCAACAGGTTTTTATTCCGTGTATGATCACACTTTTTTCCGGCGAGAAAAGCTGCGAGTTCAAGGTTTTCGAGCACGTTGAGCGATTGCACAAAATGAGAGGTTTGAAACACAATACCAATTTCACGCCCCCGAAATCTGTCGAGCTCTGCCCGTCGCATCTCCGCGAGGCTGTTGCCGTTTACAGACACAGTGCCGCCATCCGGTTGGCGAAGACCTGCGAGTAAATGCAGCAACGTGGTTTTGCCCGATCCCGACGAACCTGTAATCAACCAGTGCTCGCCGCGCCCGAAACACAAATCAGGAAAGCTCATTTTGGTGCCCCCGGAGTAGCTGTAATGCAAACCCGAAGCTTCAATGTGGCAGGATGTTTCAGCAGAATTCAATTTCAATGTTGTTTCTTTGCATGGAAGCCCTAAAGTTACGCATTGACATGAATATCCGACCCCGCCGAAACCGCAAGTCAGCCGCCATTCGAGATATGGTGCGCGAAACCGAGCTGCATGTCAGGCAGTTGATGTACCCAATGTTCCTTGTTGATGGAACCCAACGTGAAATACCTGTGGACTCGCTGCCCGGAATAAGCCGGTTTAGCGCCGATTTGCTGCTGCGCGAAGTAGAGAGCTGTCTGAAGCTGGGAATTCAGTCTTTTGTCCTTTTTCCTGCAGTGGATGATGCGCTCAAAGACAAACACGCCACTTACAGCTATCACCCCGAGAATTTTTATCTCAAGGCTGCCCGGGCCATTAAAGAGCGTTTTCCGGAAGTGGCGTTGATGAGCGATGTAGCGATGGATCCATACAGCTCGGATGGCCACGATGGTCTCGTTGAAAACGGAGAAATTCTGAACGATGAAACGCTACCCATTCTGGCAGACATGGCAGTAGCGCAGGCGCAGGCGGGCTTTGATATCATTGGCCCTTCCGATATGATGGATGGCAGGGTAGGCTACATTCGGAAGGCGCTGGATGAAGCAAACTGCAGCAACGTGAGCATCATGAGTTACACCGCCAAGTACGCAAGTGCCTATTACGGTCCTTTTCGCGATGCACTCGATTCGGCGCCCAAAAGTGGCGACAAGAAAACCTACCAGATGGATCCGGCCAACAGGCTTGAGGCCATCCGGGAGGCTGAATCCGATCTCGCTGAAGGGGCTGATTTCCTGATGGTGAAGCCTGCTTTGTGCTACCTCGACGTAATCATGGAGCTCAGCCAGATGTCGCCCGTACCTGTGGCGGCCTACAACGTAAGCGGTGAGTATGCGATGCTGAAGGCTGCGGCCGATAAAGGCTGGCTCAACTACGAGCAAGCCATGTCCGAAATGCTGCTGAGTATACATCGCGCCGGCGCACAAATAATTTTGTCGTATTTTGCGAAGGAGTTTGCACAGCTGATGCATCAAAAGTAACGTGATGCATATACCATGTATAAGCTACCCTTTTGTCATCGTGATGATGACAGCACTCATTCTCTTCAGTGCCTGTAGCAAAGACGAAGAAGAGACCGATCCTGTGGGTGTTCCCGAAGTTTCTACGTTATCTGCCGAACCTACGGGCATACAAACTGCCTTAGCCGTTGGTGAGGTGATGAGCGATGGCGGGAGCCCGGTTTCTGAACGGGGTATTTGCCTGCGAACAGGATTGGGCGAGGATGCAGTGATAACCTGCATCGCTTCAGGTGAAGGGGTTGGTACATTCTCAGTAGAGGCCCCGTTTCTGGAGGTAGGTAAAATCTATTCGGTGTATGCTTATGCCAAGAATGAAGCGGGCACTGGATACGGAAACCAGATCTCACTCACTACGGTCATGTATCAAACCTTTGTATTCCAGAGTCAGTTGTTTTGGGTTTTTCCGTTTGACCAGAATTTTGCGGTGTGGGGTCCCAATAACCAGTTTGTGGGAGCCACCAATCCCAGCAATGGTCTATTGAATACAATGGACATTTCCGGGCAGGTAGTCGGAAATACTGCTGCGGCCAAAGTTTGTAACAACCTTTCAGCCTATGGTATGAATGACTGGTATTTGCCATCGCGAAATGAGCTGTTGGAGATGTACAATAAACGCGAAGAGATTGGCAATTTTGGGGAAGAATCATATTGGACCAGCACGGAGGTATCGGCATCGCACGCAGAGGCCATTGACTTTACAACGGGTGAGGTAGAGGAGGTGCAGAAAAATGTGCAATTGAGGTGCCGCTGCATCCGAAGAGATTAGTTTCATAGATACTTCGGCAAAAGGCGGCCAATCAGAATTGAATGCGCCCGATCTCTCAGAAAAGCAAAAGCTTTACGCCCGCAAAAAGAAGTACCACAGCCAGTGCGTAGCGAATGGTTTGGGGAGCCATCCAACGACTTCCCAGCAGTGCTCCGGCAAAACCACCAATAATTACGAGGGCAATCCACCATCCGGTTTCTGGATGGATATCAAGTTGTCCGCTCGAATAGATTCCGATAATGCCTGCAACGGAATTAAAAAATATAAACGCAGCCGAGATACCAGCGGTGGTTTTAATTGGTGCCCATCGCATCAGTAAAATCAATGGGCTGAGCAACACGCCACCACCAATTCCTACTATTCCAGACAGCAAACCTATCATCAAACCGGCCAAAATGCCACCGTACATGGGCATCGGGCTTAGTTCACCAGTTTCTTTGCCAAGTCCGGCAACCCGAAGTCCAACGAGCAGCAACACTCCACCCAGAAGTGTAAGATAGAGGCTTCCCGGAAGTCGAATCATTCCGCCAATAAAGGCCGCCGGCACAGACGCAGACAAAATGACCATCAGAACTTTACCCTCAAAATGTTTGTTGGCCCGGTAGGAGAGAAAGGAAACCAATGAAACGGAAATATTCATAACGAGTGCTGTAGATCGCATTTGCTCGGGCGAGACACTGTCGGATAGGGCAAATATGGCAAGGTAGCTACTCGCTCCTCCGTGGCCAACCATGGCGTAAAGAAATGCGGCTATGAAAAGCAGTAGTTTAAAAAACAGTGCCATTTTTGGGCTATTCTACCCGCCAATTGAAATCATTGAGCGATTCTTTGAGAACAACTCCGGAGCTTGTTCAGCGCTGAATTCCGGCAGTCCGCCCCGTGCGGCGTGCTTGGCTGCAATATTTTCTTTGATTAATCGCTCCACATCGCCGCCATTGCGAAGAACGGTGAGCAAATCGGTTTCGTGCTGCGCGAAAAGGCAATTCTTGATTTTTCCATCTGCGGTAAGCCGAATGCGGTTGCAAGTGTCGCAAAATGGATTGGTCACAGAACTGATTACTGCAAAAGTACCGGGTGAACCTTGCACCCGAAAATTGCGGGCGGTATCGTTGGCGGCATCCGCAATGCGTGCATACGAATGACTTTGTTCAATGCGCTTCAGAATAGAAGCATAGCTCACGGTTTGCGAAATATCCCACCGGTTTTCAGCAAAAGGCATAAACTCAATGAAACGCACATGGATGGGCATGTGCCTGGTGAGTTCTACAAAGTCGTTGATTTCGTCTTCGTTTCTGTTCTTCATTACCACCATGTTGAGCTTCACGTAAAAACCTCTGCGAATGGCTTCTTCAATGTTTTGCCATGTGCGGTCAAAGCCTTTGCGCTGCGACATTACCTCAAAACGATCCTTGCGGAGCGTATCCAAACTGAGGTTGATGGAGTTTAACCCCACTTTTTCGAATGTATCAAAGTAACGATGCAGAAAGTACCCGTTGGTGGTGATGGCTAGTTTAACCTTGAGGGAAGATAGATTTTCAACTATGGTGCCTGCATCTCTGCGCATCAGTGGCTCGCCACCGGTAAGTCGGATTTTTCGCACCCCAAGTTCCACGAATATCTCAGCAAATCTTTGTATTTCATCGGCCGACATCAAACGAGCCGGTGGCATAAACTGCATATCATTGTGGGGCATGCAGTATAGGCAGCGCAGATTACACCGGTCGGTGAGGGAGATGCGCAGATAATTGTGTTTCCGGCCCAGAGAATCGGTTAGCGACATATCACAAAGGTAACCATTTCACCCGGCTACCCAGAGAAACTCAGCGGTTAATGGGAACCGTAACCCTTGTTCTATCCCAGTTTAAGGTGAGTTGCGGTTCGGGTTCGTTATGTAACTCAATGCTGAGTTCTTCAGTGGTTTCCGGAAGGGTTTCAGCAGGCACTTCAATGCGCACTGCATCGAAAGCCGGATTGTGCGGAGCTTTTGAATTGAGTTTGGCTCCCCACCATGCTATCCTGGAGTTGAAGATGATGGTCCACTTGTCTTCTCCCGGAATGGTAAAAAGTGCATAACGACCGGCGGGCAAGGTGGTTCCGCCTACCACCATTGGGCACGAAGACTCTATGGTGGTGCTCTCATTGGCCCCTGTGCGCCACACCTCACCGAAAGGGACAAGATGACCGAAAACTTTCCGTCCGCGTTTGCGTGGAGAACTATATCGCACCACAACCATTCCGCAAGGAGCTTCCAATTGCGAAATTGCAGTTGGACTCACGGCGCGCATCTTACGAATCGCATAGAGTAGCAGAAGAGTGACCACCGCAATGGAAGTAATAATAATCAGGGCGGAAGTTGACATTCGGAAAAACAGTTTGGTTCGACAATACAGAGAAACCACCGTACTGCCTTAAAGTTTAACCCAACTTATGCAATAGGAGGAGTTGTAAACTCCGAACTACCTGCCTGCCGGTTTACCTGCCGGAGGCATGGTAGGCGGGCCTGCCCGCCGGCAGGCGGGGAGAATCACTTTATCAGTGCAGCGAAGCACTTGTACTGAGCCTGCCGAAGTGAGCTGTAAAAGATTGATTATCTGTATCGAATATGCTATGAGCGGTGCTTATTGCACATTTTGGGTTTAACACGGACTGTAGTTTTTAAATGCACCTTCTTTGAACTTAGCAGCCTTCAATATATGATCGTGTTGAACTTTCCTCAAAAAAAGCATGTTTTGACATCAGTTAACAGAAACATTAGTTGACAAACGAAACCATCATGTAAATTTGCAGCTCAACTTTTCATGATGAAAGAAACATTTTATCCGCTTGGTAAGTCGTTCGCGCTCATTACCAAAGCATACATAGGAGCCATTTCTTCCCGGCTCAGCCACCTCGATATTGAACGACACTTTTACCTCCTGTACCGCATCGGCACCGCTACGGAGCCTCTTACTCAAAAAGATCTGGGCGAAATCATCAACCAGGATAAAAGTGCCATGGTGCGCATTATTGACTACCTCAGTGACTATGGATACGTGCGCCGCAAGCAGAATGCCGAAGACAGGCGAGAATATTTCATAGTTCTGACACCCAAAGGCGAACAAGTCATCCCGGAAATCAAAGCCGCATTTAGTTTTGTGGACGATGCAGCCCTGCAAAGCCTCAACAGTGAAGACCGCGCCTGTCTCGATAAAGTCCTGCAATCGGTATACGAAAACCTGAATCGACTTCCGGCACAGGATGTAAAGCTTGATTACAAAAAATCTTCACTTTCATCTTCCAATTCATGATAAAGCGAGTTTTAATGCCCGTTGCAAGTGCGCTACTCGGATGGTCAGCAATGACCTCATGTGAGTCAGGAGGTGCTGAAAGCCAGAAATCAGGCCCTGCGGGTGCTGGGGCAATTACCGCTGAGGTGATAGTGGTAAAGCCCGAAATGCTGGAGCGAAAAATCAACGTTACCGGCACTATTCTGGCCAACGAAGAGGTGGTGTTGAGAAGCGAAACCGCAGGCCGGCTTCAAAAACTGAACTTCCGCGAAGGAAGCGTCGTGCATCGCGGAACTCTGCTTGCCAAGATTAACGATCGCGATTTACAAGCGAGCTTGAGGGCTTTAC
Source organism: Cryomorphaceae bacterium (assembly GCA_007695365.1). Lineage (NCBI taxonomy): Bacteria > Pseudomonadati > Bacteroidota > Flavobacteriia > Flavobacteriales > Cryomorphaceae > Cryomorphaceae bacterium. Next base: position 11,296 of record REDV01000102.1, read on the forward strand.
AATTGCAAGATAGCCTGCTTACCCGTGAAGAGCAGCGCAAAAAACGGCTTCTCGAAATCAAAGCAATCAGTGCAGAGGAGTACGATCAGGTGCAAACCATGCTGCAAACCAACAGGGCAGAGCAGGAGGTGGTTCGTGCGCAGATCGAACGCACGGAAGTGATTGCTCCGTTTACAGGAGTAGTTGGGTTGCGACGCGTAAGCGAAGGAGCCATGATGGACACCAATGCAGAACTGGCCACCCTCAAGCAACTCGACCCTGTTAAAATTGAGTTTGCCGTTCCTGAGCGATACCGCGCACATTTGAAAGCGGGTACACCTGTTTCTTTCTCCGTAACAGGCGTAGATAGTGTTTTTGCCGCCGAAGTATATGCCGTTGAGGCTATGATTGATGCCGGAACCCGCACAGCCACTGTTAGAGCACTTTGTCCGAATCCGGATTACTTGCTTTTTCCCGGAGCCTTTGCCCGTGTTGAAATCAAACTCGAGAGCATCAACAACGCGCTGCTCGTACCCGCCGAAGCCATTGTGCAACAGATGACCACCAAAAACGTGTTTGTTATTGAAAACGGAAAAGCGGTTTCCAGGGAGGTAACCACCGACATTCGCACCGATAGCCGCACACAAATCGTTTCGGGCATCGCTCCCGGCGATAGTTTGGCCGTAACCGGTCTTCTGCAACTCCGCAATGGCATTCGCGTGAGGGCTATTGAACCTACCACTTCCGATTCCTGAGCGAAATGAACACCAACCTCTCAGCGATTTTCATCAACCGTCCGGTTTTAACCACAGTGCTATCCATTGTGATTGTGGTATTTGGTGTGATAGGTTACACCTACCTGGGGGTGCGCGAGTTCCCCAATGTTGATCCGCCCATTGTAACCGTAACTACCAATTACGTGGGAGCCAACGCCGACGTCATGGAGTCGCAAATCACTGAAGTGCTTGAAGAGCGCATCAATGGAATTGCCGGAATTGAATCCATCTCTTCTATCAGCACCGATGGCAGGAGCACCATCACAGTTGAGTTTTCGCTCGAAATCGACATGGAAGCCGCGGCCAACGATGTGCGCGACAGGGTGTCGGGAGCTACCCGTCTGCTTCCACCCGATGTAGATCCGCCCATTGTGCAAAAGGCCGATGCCGATGCATTTCCCATACTTTCAATGACCATCTCCAGCCCGAATCGCTCGCTGCTGGAGTTAAGTGATATCGCCACCAATCTTTTCAAGGAGAGACTTCAAACCATACCGGGCGTGAGCTTTATCAATATTTGGGGAGAGAAAAAGTACGCCATGAAGCTGCAGCTCGATCCTGCGCGGCTTGCATCTTACGGTTTAACTCCTCTTGATGTTCGCACGGCGCTAAACCGCGAGAACGTTGAGCTGCCGTCAGGACGAATTGAAGGCTATACCCAGGAGCTGATTATCCGCACCGACGGCCGACTGGTCACCCCCGACGAATTTGATGATCTTATCATTCGCGAGGAGAACGGTGCGGTAGTGCGCTTGCGCGATGTTGGAAAGGCCAACCTTTTACCCGAGGCCGAACGAACCCTTTTGCGCGGTGACTATACCTATCCGCAGGTGGCAGTGGCCCTGTCGCCGCAACAGGGAGCCAACCATATTGAAATTGCCGACGAGTTTGAGCGCCGCGTGGAACAAATCAAGAAAGAGGCACCCGATGACCTGAATTATAACATGGTGATTGACAGCACGGCTCCTATACGAAAGGCGCTGCGCGAAGTGCGCGATACTATTTTGCTGGCCTTCGGGTTGGTGGTACTTGTGATTTTCTTCTTTCTGCGAAACTGGAGAACCACCCTTATCCCCGTTATTACCATCCCTATCTCGCTGATTGGAGGGTTTTTTGTGATGTACGTGATGGGCTATACCATCAACATTCTTACTTTGTTGGGAATTGTACTCGCCACAGGCCTTGTAGTTGACGACGCCATTGTGGTGATGGAAAACATCTACGCTAAAATAGAGAAGGGGCTTGACTCCCTTGAGGCCGGCTACAAAGGCACACAGGAAATTGTTTTTGCGGTGATTTCAACGACTATTACATTGATTGCGGTGTTTTTGCCCATTATTTTTCTCGAAGGACTTACCGGCAGGCTCTTCCGCGAATTTGGAATTGTGGTGGCCGGTGCGGTTATTATTTCGTCGGTGGTATCACTCACGCTCACACCCATGATGAGCAGCCGGTTTCTGAAGCAATCCAAAACGCAAGGTGCTTTCTTTCAATGGTCAGAGAAACATTTCAACAATTTGGGCTCGGCCTATGAGCGCTCGCTCAAGCGATTTATGAACGTGCGTTGGGTGGCTATTCCGGTGATGATCATCTCGTTGGGACTTGTGTTTTGGGTGGGAAGTAAAATTCCGTCGGAACTTGCCCCGCTCGAAGATAAAAGTGCCCTCGTTATCAATGCCACTGCGCCTGAAGGGGTTTCTTTTGACAGGATGGACACCTTTATGAAGCAAGTGATGCGCGTGTTAGACGACCGTCCGGAGAAAATGACAGCACTCACCGTAACATCGCCCAGTTTTGGATCGAGTACCGCTGCCAACACTGGCTTTGCCCGGGTGCGTCTCACGGAGCCTGAAGACCGCGAAAAATCGCAGCAGCAAGTGGCAGACGAGTTGAGTGAAGTTCTGCGCGACATGACCTTTGCACGCACCTTTGTATCGCAACAGCAAACCATTGGTGGAGATAGACGAGGGGGTCTGCCCGTGCAGTACGTTCTGCAAGGCTCAACTTTTGAAAAGCTAAAGGAAACCGTCCCCGAATTTATGGAAGCGGTACGCAACAGTGATAAATTCAGCGTGTCCGATCTGAACCTCAAGTTCAACAAGCCCGAACTGAATGTGCGCATTGATCGCGACCGTGCCCGCGCCCTGGGGGTTACCGTGTCGGATGTAGCCGAAACCCTGCAATTGCTTTTTTCGGGCCAGCGTTTTGGGTACTTTATCATGAATGGCAAGCAATATCAGGTAATTGGAGAGGCTACACGCGCCAATCGAAACGAGCCACTCGACCTTCAGTCTGTGTACGTTCGCAATGAGCACGGCGGTCAGGTTCAGCTCGACAATGTGGTGGAGCTTTACGAAGAAACGGCCCCGCCACAACTGTTTCGCTACAATCGATTTGCCTCTGCTACGGTTTCGGCCAATCCGGCGAGTGGAGTATCATTGGGCGAGGCCATTGACGAGATGGATCGTATTGCGGCAGCAGTGCTTGATGATACCTTCCGAACCACATTGGCAGGAACATCCAAGGAGTTCAAGGAGAGCTCCAACAGCCTGGTGTTTGCATTTTTGCTTTCGCTGGTGCTTGTATATCTCGTTCTTGCCGCTCAGTTCGAAAGTTTTGTTGACCCTTTGATTATTATGTTCACCGTACCGCTTGCTATGACGGGAGCGGTATTGGTATTGTTCCTTTTTGGTCAGACGCTTAACATTTTCAGCCAGATTGGAATCATCGTCCTCACCGGAATTGTAACCAAAAATGGAATTTTGATTGTGGAGTTTGCCAACCAGATTCAGGCGCGGGGCAAATCCGTAACTGAATCGGCTGTGGAAGCTGCCGGTTTGCGTTTTCGCCCTATTCTGATGACCAGCATGGCAACAGTACTTGGAGTACTCCCCATTGCGCTGGCGCTTGGTGCTGCCTCAACCAGTAGGGCTCCCATGGGCATGGCCATCATCGGAGGACTACTCTTTTCGCTTGTACTTACCTTGTATGTTATTCCGGCCCTTTACAGCATGTTGTCGCGTAAATCACTGCGCCAGCTCAAACTGAAGAACGCGGCCTTCGGAGCTTTTGCAGGATTGCTGCTGCTAAGCAATTCGCTTCAGGCCCAAACCTCTGAGAATGCCGAAACGCTCACTTTGGCCGAAGCCGTGGCCATCGCGTTAGAAAAAAACCATCAGATTGTAATGGCCCGCTCTCAGGCAGACATTGCCGCCAACAACAATACCTTGGGCAACGCGGGTTTCCTTCCCACTATTGACTTAGGGGCGACTGCTGACGCTGCGAGCACGGATATTCGCCTTGTGTTTTTCGATGGAAGGTCACAGGAAGCAACAGGTGCAGCCTCGAGTGGATTTGCTACCAACGCCATGCTCAATTGGACCATTTTTGACGGTACGCGCATGTTTGTAACCAAAAACAAACTGGCAGAGTGGGAGATAGAAGGGGAGATGCAGGCGCGCGCAGCGGTTGAGCAAATGGTGGCTAACGTAGCGGTTGCCTTTTACACTGTGCTTCAGATCGAAAAACAGGTTCGTGTGATTGAAGAGGCATTGCAACTTTCTGAACAACGCGTGGCTATTGCCGCTGAGCGCGAGAAAATCGGTTCCGGTTCTGAGCAGGCGCTGCTTCAGGCTAGAGTAGATCAGAACGCCGATAAGAGCAACCTGCTTCAGCAGCGCATGGCCCTGAAACGCGCACGTGCCGACCTCAATACTATGCTTGCCCGCAATCCCGACCTGCCTGTTAAGGTAGAAGGTAACATTGAACTTCCCGAAATGGCTCCTTATGGAGATTTGCTTGGCAGTATGGAGCAACAAAACCCGGAATTACACGCAGCCAGGTCATCCTTGCGTGCCACCGAGCACGAGGTTGCAGAGGCGCGCAGCTACTACAGTCCGCAGGTGGGGGTGTTTGCCAATTACCAGTTTAACCAGGCTCGCAATGAGGTAGGTATTTTGCAAAGCAACCGCAGTTTGGGCCCTTCCTATGGAATTACGGCTACATTTAACATTTTCAATGGCTTCAATACCCGCCGCGAGGTGCAGAATAAAAAACTGGAGCTGATTGCCGGGCAGGCGGCTTACGAGTTACGTCAGCTTGAATTGCAACATTCCCTTTATACTGCTTACAGCGATTATGTGCACAACCGCGAGTGGGTGGAGCTTGAATTTCAAAACGTTGATGTAGCAAGAAGCAATTTGGAAATCGCTATGAAAAGCTATGAGTGGGGCGGCATCAGTGATCTGGAAGTGCGCGAAGCACAGGTTGCACTGGTAGATGCCGAGGGCCGGCTACTCAGTGCGCAGTTTGCCGCCAAAGCCGCCGAGGTTGAGCTTTTTCGCCTTACGGGAGGACTGGGAGTGAGGGAGTAGTCCGATGAATTGCTGGTGCCGGCTTTCGTTTTGTGGCTACTGATCTCACCTGCCCACGACCACCGTCAAGGTTTCTTTGACCACCGCGCCCTTGTCATCCACCAGCGTTAAATCGTAGTTGCCGGGCTCAGGGCTTACTTCAAGATGGTGCAGTCCCGATGTGGCTCCTAAGTATTGGTCATTCAGGTGCCAGTAAATAATGGCTTCTGCATTGCGATGCGCTGCTTTCAAAACGATGGATTCGAGGTTGCCATCCACTTCTCTCGGAACAAGAACACGGGCCGTGGTGGTGGGATAAATAAGCTGCATGACACTTCCCGAAGCACTTTCATTGCATTCGGGCAACCAAGGAGGCAACCCGCGGTATTCGGGGTGATTTCGGCGATAATACCACTCCTGCAGCGGAGGCAATACAAAGCGCTTTTCTTCGCGCGATTCGGATGGTACGTAGCAAAGTTTATGCACACGATATCTGCCGGATGCATCGAGCTGAACAGGAACGCAAAAGGTACACGCAACAGTTTCGAGAGCAGGTAAAGGAATGTCCTTGCTCTCAATGTTGCCGCAATGTCTGCCTGCACGCATTCCGCTTTCAATGCAAATATCTACTGCCTGTATATACAGACCTGGACGGGGCAGCGCTGGTCGGTTGGGCAATTTGTTGAAGATATCAAAAAGCAATGGTGCGGCGGCTTGCAGGCCTGTAAGGCCCGGCCTGCCTTCGCCGGAGGCATTGCCTACCCACACGCCCACCACAAAGCCGCTATCGTAGCCCACGGCCCACGCATCGCGCAAACCGAGACTGGTTCCGGTTTTCCAGGATACTTTTCTGCTACTCGAAAAAGTGAGCCAATTCACGTCAATCAGCGGTCTCTTTACCTCACTCAATGCTTCGGTTACGCTCCACGCCACGCCTGCATGAAGATTCCATTGGGGCTTTTCTGCATACTCATCATTTCGCAACACATGGATTCCGTCAGTCCTGTTAACATTCTTATCGCGGCTGAGCACCAACGGAATTTCGCGGTAGGCATTTACCAAATCCCACAATTTGGTTTCTGCCCCTCCCAGAATCAGGCTCAAACCATAGTGCCCCGGGCTTTGCGTAATGGTGCTGAAGCCCAGTTTTTGCAAATCGTAGTGAAAGGAAGGTACACCGTATTCACGCAGCATTCTTACGGCAGGTATATTGAGCGATGCGGCAAGTGCTGCATCGGCTTTTACGGCTCCTGAGTATTGTTCATCAAAGTTTCGGGGAGCGAAACCGCCTATCTGTGTGGGTATGTCGGGCACAATTTGCCAGGGTGTTAATTGCCGGTTTTGAACCATTTGCGCAAACAGAAAAGGCTTAAGAATGGAGCCTGAGCTGCGGGGAGTAACAATCATGTTGTTTTGCTCTCCGTATTCATTTTCACGCTCAGTAGTATTTCCGCAGTAAACCAACACTTCGCCGCTGGCTACGTCGGCTACCAGTACAGCCCCGTTGTGGATATGGTTTCGGGAGAGGGTTGTAATGTAGCGGTTGAGTCCTCTTTGCACCTCGGCCTGCAGGTTTCCGTTGAGTGTGGTGGTCAGCGAGCGCCCTCCGGCATTTTGTTGAATGAGCTGATCCGTCAGGTGAGGGGCAAGATCGGGAAGCGCCATGGTGGGCCCCGGAACGTTTTCCAGCAAAGAGAGCTCATAGGTCTCCCGGTCGAGGTACCCCTTTTCATACAAGCGCAAGAGAAGGTAGTTTCGCTTTTGGCGCAATGCATCCGGGTTCCTGCCGGGATAGATGAGCCCGGGAGCGTTGGGTAGAACGGCAAGTACCGCGCTTTCAGACCACGTAAGGGCGTGGGCAGGCTTGTGGTAATATCGCCAGGATGCCGCTTCCAGCCCAACCACGTTTCCCCCAAAGGGTGCATGTGAAGCATACAAACGAAGTAATTCATCTTTGCTGAAGCGCCACTCGGCACGCAATGCCCATGCTGTTTCAATAAGCTTTTGCCAGAAACTGCGCGATACTTTCTTCCGACTCATGCGCATAAGTTGCATAGTTAGCGTGCTGGCTCCGCTTTTTTTGCCCTCCGCAAGAAGATTTGATCGTATAGCCCGCGCCATCGCGCGAATGTCAACTCCAAAATGAGTGTAAAATCGACGGTCCTCAAAAGTTATGAGCGCTGTAGCAAACTTAAAGGGCACGCTGTCAATCGGTGCAAAACGCCATTGTTGATCAGCCGCGATTCTCGCATTGAGAAGCTGTCCGCTTTGGTCAGACACAACTGTGCAAAAGGGGTCGCTGAACAAAGGGTTGGGCAGGCAAAACCACCATGCTAAAAACAGGATAGTGAATCCTGTAACGCCCGTAATGTAAAGTTTTTGTTTAATCGCTTACAGTGATTTGAACCCATCTACCGGGCTCGGTAGCAATAACAGATTCGTCGTACATCGGTGCACACAAAACGGTAGGTAAGTAGTACGAGCCGGCGTAGGTTGCATTGAGCCGGGTGCGGAATTTTACCCGCTTTCCGCGCGGAATGTCAAAATAGGTGAGCACCCTGTCGTCGCGAATATCCTGATAGGTGGCCTGCATGCCATTGTTTTCCTCACTCTCATCGCTCTGCGCCATTCGGGTATTCAGAATTTCCCAACCTGAGGGGAAAATCTGTGTGAGGGCCACTTCCTTCAAATCGCCTTTGCTGCCCGGATTGTGAATGTCAACTTCAACACTAAAGTCGGTTCCGGCAGGTAAGCTTCCCGGGTCGATAGCTTTGCCTTCGAGATTCATGTACTGTATTTTCATCACAAGGTCCTTTTGAATACGTTCTGACCTGCCTTCAATGGGCACGCCAGCAAGGAGCAATCTTGCGAACATAGGGCTGCTTCCTTCATTGCGCACTGAAAAGGAGCCCTTGCCGGCAGTGGGGTGAAGTTTTTCCTGAATCACGCTGCGCCCTGTAGAAATGCTTTTGCCGTTGTAGGAAGCTCGTAAACCACCGTCGGGTGTGTGTTTTCCTAAAAATTCAGACACGGCCATCAGAGCAAAAGCTGTGGTTTGCGTACTCATCCAGTTACTTGATCCGAGCTTGACAGCCAGTTCTTTGGCAATATTTGCAGCATCGGCTTTCTTGTTCAGTTTGAGTAGGGTAAGCAGCACAAAGGACTTATCGCGCAGGGCAGAACCGAATGTATAGCTCATTTCGGTGTACTCCGGAATGTCGGGATGGATGGTCGCCAGCATTTTTTCGGCGACTTCAGGCTGACCGGATTCAGCATAGGCGAGTGCAAGCATCCAGCGCGCCGATAAATCCAGCCGATCCATGGAACGCATCAAGTTCATGGCACCTATGTTGGGTGATCCTGCCAAAGCCAGGGTATAAAGCCGGTATGCCTGCGTTCGCTGGGAGTAGGAGGTGCTCCCAGAGGATACAGATCCCCAGTGCCGCGCTCTGCTTTCCTGAAAACGCAGCCAGCCAGACTTCAGACCTCCCGAAAGGGGGTACCCTCTTTCAGACGCTACGAGCATAAAATGACCGGCGTAATTGGTAGCCCATTCGTTTACTTCGTGCTGTCCGGGCCAATAGGCAAAACCACCTGAGCTGTGCTGAAACGACCTTAGTGCCTTCAATCCCTCCTGAACATTCATATCGATGCGAGCCTGGGCTTCGGCGTCCAATTCAACCAAACGATTCAAAAACAATTGTGGAAAAGCACCGGAGGTAACCTGCTCCAAACATCCGTGCGGGTATTGCATGAGATAACTCAGACGCTTCTCGAGGTTAATGGCGGGGAATGAGCTCAATTCAACGGTTGCGTCATTGGTTCCCTGTACGCCAAAATAGCGGTACATGGCATTCCATTCCGCGCCCGGTTGCAATACCGTATCGCGCACAATGGTCATGTGTGGATTGGGACTACGCACGTCCAGTTCTATTTCGTGTACAGAGCTTTCATTGCCGCTGGAGGCCTTGATTTTGATCTTCGCGATACCGGTCTTTTCGGCTACTTTGAGTTCAAAAAAGGCCAATTGATCGCCGGTTTCGATAAAGCTGAGCGTTTGCTCCGAGCCAGCAGTGGACTGAAGCATGCCATTCATCTCCAATTTTATTTTCACGCTTTTCACATGCGGTTCCATGGCAAACACATTTACCGGCAAGCGCACTGTTTCGCCAGGACCCAATACGCGTGGCAGGGTTCCCAGCACCATCAGAGGTGTTCGCACAGGTATTGCTTTTTCGGCATTACCGTACGCAGGTTCTTCACCGGCAACCACCATAACCCGAACAGATCCGAGGTAGTTGGGGATGTTAATTTCGTGCGTAGTTTTTGTTCCTTTCGCGAGGTAAAAAGGACCGAGGTGGCGCACCATGGGTTTAAACCGCATGGCTTTTTGCTGAGAGGGATCCATGCCTTCTTCATCGCCACCCATGGTGAGAAGATTGCTGCGCTTGTTGCCCATTGCCCCGATAACCTGGTCGTACATATCCCACGTGCGTACACCCAATGCCTCACGGGCATAGAAGGCATTTCGGGGGTCGGGAGTGCGGAAACGGGTAAGGTCCAGCAGACCTTCGTCAACCACCGAAAGTGTATAAGTCATGGCCTTCCCGTTTTTCTCACTGATTGTAATCACCTCTTTGCTTTCAGGGCGATATACCTCAGCTGTTTCTATAATGGGGTTCAATCGGGTATCCGGATTTTCTACCTTCACAGGTATGATTCCGTACAGACGCATGGGGCGGTCGTTCTCGGTTTGACCGTGGGGCTGAATAAGCGTAACGTGCACATACACATTGGGCGCCATGTTGGCCGTTACAGGAATTTCAAAGCGCTGCTCGCCCAAAGTGGATGAAACCCATTGGTTACTGAGCACGCGTGAGCCATTTTCAACCGAAACCAATGCCTGACCGCCTTCAGGTGCTGGAAAGGTGAGGCGCATGGTTTCGCCGGGCTCATATACTTCTTTGTCGCTGCTGATGGCGAGGATGGTGGAAGCATCGCTGCCCGCGCGGTTTGCGCGCATCCAGTAAGGCCAGTCCATAAAGAAAGTAGTGGCTGCCTTGTGGCCACTTTCAGGATCTTTCACCAGCAAAGCGTAACGACCCCAGTCTTCGGGCTTGATGTTGATGTTGTAGCTGCCCTCGCCGTTCTTCAGTTGAACTTTGGTTTCGTGTTTTGTTTCGTAGCTGCTGCTGTTCAGGAAATTGAAAGTAGAACTCCCGTAGCTGTCATACCACCAACGGCGATTGAGTTTGTACAGGATTACCTCAAGTTCTTTGGTAGCCGAAGCTTTTCCATCAGGCTGCACGCTGGTAAGTTCAATGGTATGATTGCGATCGGTTTCCAGGGCATTGCCCCAAAGGGTTCCCTCGGGTATGCGCACTCCTGCAAAGGAGTTGAAAGGTGCGTATGGAACGGAGTGAAAATCTTCGCTGAAACTGCCTCCGGGCTCAAAAACCTTGGTACGGAAGGAGAGTTTCAACATACCGGGGGCGTTATCAAACCAGTCATCTACATCCGTTTGGATAGAGGCTTCACCTTGGCTGTTCAATTGACCTTTGAAAATGGTTACCGGCTCTGACGAGCTTCTATCCATCAGCATATGGTCAAACACATAGCCTGGCCATTTATCGAATTTGGTGAGGGTAGGTGTGATGGTAAGTTCAACATCGGCTTTGAGATTGCCGGCTTTGGCACCGTGCAGCCACCGTGCAGCCATTTTGGTTTGCACACCCGTTGTTGGGGTGAGTAATGCATGGTCAAAGTTGAAATCTATTTTAAGGCGGTTGGGTTTTACGGTTTCAATTTTCAGGGTTTTGTAAAACTTTCTGTTGCCAATGGAGAACCGGGCTTCATAATTTCCGGTGACGTCGTTTTCACCCGTGCTCGTGCGGAAATCGTAAAACCCATTCAGGCCGCTTACTTGCACACGTTCCTGAACCAACTGTCCCAGAGGGTTGTAGAGCTCCATTTTAACAGGGTGCAGCGGCGGAATGAGTTTCAACTTGTCTTCCATCACAAAAGTGAGGTAGAGTGAGTCACCTGGTCTCCAAACGCCGCGCTCACCATAGATGTAGCCTTTTACGCCTTCTTGAACCGCAGTTCCGCCTACATCAAACCGAGACAGCGAAAGACTACCGTAGTCATCAACCCTTAGGTAGGCAGCGCGCTGGTTTCGTTGAGCCATCACCAGAAATGGTTTGCCTGTCAACTTAATCATGGCCAACCCGTCGCGCCCTGTTTTTCCGGTTCCGATAATCTGCTGTTGAAGGTCGTACACGCTAATGTTGCATCCGGCAACGGGTTTGGCGTTATTCAGGTCGTTCAAAGCCACCAGCATCTGTTTGTCGCCACCCAGTTTGGCAGTGAGCCCCATATCGGCACCCATAACGGTGGTTGATGCGCGGGTTTGCCACGGACTGTAATACGCGTTGTGGCAGGGGTTGTCCATGTTTTCCCAGTCATAGCGGTAGTTGCGCCAGTAGTTATCTACAAAGTACTCTCCGTCTGTGGTCCATCCGTCTTTGGCAGAGGTGAGTGAAGATGCTTGATTGACGTCGGTTTCGGGATCATCGCAAGAGTATGCCGCGTATTCTTTTTTGTAGCGAAGTTCAACGCGGTAGATGGCTCCGGGATCTACCTTAACCACGTCGGATAGGTCCAGGAAATACGTGTTCCACGTGTGCAGGTCTCCGGGGTTTTCCGGAACGATGGGGACGTGCTTGCGATATATGTGTCTGCCTACATAGTTGATATTGCCGCTCTCGCCAAGGCGGTTGAACTGAAAAAACTGCAGAATGTTATTGTTGAACACTTTGGTAACATACACATCCACAGCTTTGAGAGATACGGCTTCAAAAGGCAATACGAGGGTTTGACCGGTAGGCATAATGGTTTTCTTAGTGTCCAGTCGCACATTGGGCTTTTCCTCGGTAAAAGCAAGATTTCGCGAATAGGCTTCTGCCATGGCGTAGTTGGCCGAATTGCGAACCGACTCAAGTACCGTGAGCATTTTGTTTCCAGTGATTCGCTGCTCCGGATAGAGCGTTACAACGTGGCCGTCAATGGTGTAGGTGAGTCGTGAGCTACCCTCTAGAAGGATGAGCCCCTCCAGCGACTGGTCGGCGATAGGATCAGAAAAATGCAGTTTTATAGATTGTTCGGGAGCTTGTTTCACCGTGGTGCGAAGAACCCGAAAATCATGTAGCGAAGGTATTTCGAGCACTTCGCTGCCGTCTGAGAGCATGTCAAGGGCTTTTGCTTTCCATTTCAGTTCCACGCTACCCGGCTCCGTGGTGCGCGCAACATCTTCAATATGAAATTGAAAAACTTTTTCCGCGAGGGGCTCCCATGTGATGCTCAGCTTATTGGTGTTCTGAATGGCAGAGAAAGCCTCCTCGAGGTCTTCGATCTGTACTTTGTCGGCAAAAAGTACGCGGCCGCTGTAACGCACGCGCTCCAGTTCAGCGATATTATAGGTTGTGTAGCCTTCGGGATACACGCTGATATTCTGCTGAATGGTTTGGAAGTCGAAATGAAAATGGTGAAAGGCTTGGGGCACATCAACCAGTTTTCTCAGTCTGAACGTGGCCTTGTAATGGGTGTCACCTTTCATGGGTTTGTTGGGTGTAAACCGGATGGTGGAGGCGTCATCCCATGAGGAGGTACCATCAAGCGAGGGCTTGAATGTGAGTACCTGAGCGGGTAGGGGAGTTTGTAAATTTAGCGGGCCGCTATATGGTTCGGCAAGTCGGATGAGCACATCATCATGGGTAGAAACAACTCCCGTTGTGAAGCCGCTGATGTACGCGCCGAAAGAGGGATCAATGTCAGTATGCTGGTCTTCTGTTGAGCCGCATCCGGACAAAAGCGAAATGAAAACAAGAAAAAAGCCGGTAAATAGCCTGGATGGTTGGAGCATAAGTGGTGCATTGGGGTGTAGGCAAATGTAGATAATTAACTGCTCCTCTATGTATTTAGTGTGCTCTACCTCAAAAATGCTACAACAATTGATGGATACCCGATACTATCATAAAAGCATGCGAACGAAATGCGCTCTTAGCATATTCAAAGTAAATCGTTACCGACCAAAATCAATTCCTAAAAGGAACACGATTTTGATCTCAATCCACAAACAACTTGCGCACTACTGACTGGTCATTTATCTGTAATTGCACGAGATACATGCCGCTGCGATAGGAATAGGTGTGGATGGTTTCCCGGAAATCTCCGGCGGGGAGATGTCCGAGCTCTTTTTCATTCAGCAGTCTTCCGGTTGCATCCATCACGCGGTACGATACTCTTGCGCTGGTCGGCAAATCAAACTCCAGGTAAGTGAATCCCACGGCAGGGTTGGGGTAAAGTTCCACCGTTGCAGGTTCTTTATCCAACTCCTCTACACTCACCATGGTGGTAGTAAGGTTGATGTCGTCTATGTAGATGTTGTTTCCGTTGTTGTTGGTAAAGCGGAACATAAACATGAATCCCGGCCCCCAATAGCTTTGTCCGATATTGGTGATAGTGATTTCCTGCCATTGGTCTGCGCTTTCCGGTACAAAAGGAGTGTCGGTTGCCTCGGCTGTGGGCAGGTTGGTCATACCTCTCCATTGTCCCCGCAGATTCCATGACTGGCCGCAATCGTTACTGATGTACACACGCAGCCGATCGTCATTACTTGCATCACGCTGCGCATATGCCGCTTTAAAGGAGAGCGTGGCACTTCCAACGTTGCTCAAATCTATGGTTGGGCTTTTGAGTTCGTCCACTCTGCCATTCACATTCTGGAGGTTGTCAATCCAAACGCTTTGGTTGCTTTCATACCCCACTGTAGTAATGAGTTCCCAGGTAACATCCTCATCGGGATTATCAGACACCCATTGATTTTCAAAAAGTGATTCAAACGTTTCGAATGATTCGCTGTAAGGTGTGTCCGCACCATCTCCCAACACAAGAATGAAATGCGTTTCGGTGGTTTGCCCGGTGCCAAAAGCGTTTTCTACCTCCAGTGAAACACTGAAGAGACCTTCGTTGGGAAAATAGACAACAGGATCTCGCTCCTGGGATTGGGCCGGAGCACCGCCTTCAAACTGCCACTGCCAACCTGGAGCAGCATTGAATGAAAGATCTGTAAAAACCACAGAGTCTCCCGCACAAATCACTGTTGCATTGGCTTTAAATGAGGCTACCGGGGGCTCCGGCAGCGGATTGTACAAATCAGACTCCCAAAATCCTCTTCCATAGGTTGACACGCGTATTTTACCAATGTTGTGCGCCATTTTCAATTGCCGCGCCTTGGTGCGGGGAAGCCCTTCCATAAAGTCAACCCAATTGGCGAGACTGTCATTGGTGTAGTACACTCCGGCATCCATTCCTACGTAAATACCATTGTTTTCAGATTCTTCGAATACCACAGAAAGTGCTGGTATGTTTGGTAGGTTGAATGAAATGTTTTCGAAGGTTTCACCGCCATCCCAACTGATGTAAACCTTGTTGCCCGATTGATAGCCGGAGCATGTAACGATTACGTTTTCAGGGTTGATGGGGTTAACCGCAATGTCGGTGATATTGGTACCGGCCAGGCCCTGGTTGGTGACGCTCCAGTTTTCGCCCCCGTTGTGCGTCCATACAAGAGCTCCACCGCGTGCTGCATAGATGTAATCACTATTTCCGGGGGCCACGGCCAGTGCTCTGAAGGAGCTTGAACCAAATGCTCCCATGTTGGTCCAGCCTTCATCGGGGTGGTGCTTCCAAATGCTTTGGAAAGCGGCGTACAGTATGTTGGGGTCATTGGGGTCGAGTAGGTAAGGGGTGACCCACAGTCCGTTCTCCTCAATATCACCGGCCAGATTCACATATTCAACGCCACCGTCAGTTGACAGTTGAATGTTGCCGTATGGGTACGCTGTGTAGATAATATCTGGATTTTCCCAGTTGATGGCAGCGCCGTTTCCGTCGCCTCCGCGGATGTGGTAGAAAATTCCGTCGTCCATCAAAAAGTTGGTGCCGTTGTCTTGCGTCCCGGCAAGGATTTTATAGGGCTCATCTTCCGTAAAATCAAATCGGTAGGTTTGGGTGATGTTAAGGCCTTGAGTCAGGTCAATCCAGTTGTTTCCGTGGTCATAGGAGATAAAAATACCCCCGTCACTACCGCAGTATAGACGATTGTCGTAGTACCTGAGGAAGTGGATATCGGCGTGTGTGTATCCTATACTCGTGGGAAATACCCAGTGAGAAATGGGGTTGTAATTGAGACCGCCTGATGTGCTTCTCCACACGTTGATTCCCCCTGTAATGATTCGGCTGCCATTGTTTGGATCGGCTGCAATGGCAAGATCGTACCAGCTTTGACCTCCTGTGCTAGTGCCTTCAGAGCTGTAGCCAAGTATGTTGGGGCTGTCTGCCCGCTCGGTAAAAGTCATTCCTGCGTCTGTTGACCGGTAAATCCCCCTGAAACCACTTGTTTGAGCACTACCAGCAAGCACGTAAACAGCGTTGGGCAGAGCAGGGCTTACTGCCAGCGACATGCGGTTCACTTCACTCATAGCAGGCAGACCTTCGTTGATGAGCTGAAAACTTTCACCGGCATTTTCGGAGCGGTGAAAACGATTGGTCACTGCATAAACGATGTCAGGGTTGGAGGGGTGAAGTGCTACCTCGCGTACATTGCCGTTTAGGATGAGTTCCCAGGATTCCGCACCATCAGTGGTTTTGAAGAGCCCCTCGTTGCTCCCGAGGTACAGTGTTTCGAAGTCGGTAGGGTGCATAATGAGCCAGTTGCTCTTGATGCCGTTTGCCAACTCCCAGGTTTTGCCTGTGGTTTGCCAGCTGGCACCGTAATCGGTTGACTTCAGCACACCCACGCCCATGTAGTCATTGGCATCGCGGTCGCCGGTTGCAATGTAAATGAGGTCGGTATTGGTTGGGTCAATGGCAATGCCTGAAACTCCCATGCTTGGTAAAAAATCTGTGAGGGGAGTCCATGTGTCGCCACCGTCTTCTGTTCTCCAAAGCCCACCCGAAGGCATTCCTACGTATATGGTGCTGGGGTTGCCGGGCTCCTCGGCAATAAAATTTATCCGACCGTTACCCGGGTTCCAGCCACCCTGATTCTCCCAATCGTAAGGACCCAAAGATTCCCAGTTTCCCAGGCTGCGCGATGAAGAAGCTGATGTGCGGTCGCCCTTCCGCTCCATAAAATCCATGTATTCTTTAAAAACATGGTAATTTGCAGGAAACTCACCGGAAGGGTACACCCGTTCCTCGGTGTCAAATTCCCATCTTTTGTAGGGCTTGTAACCGCTGCCGCGCTCATTGGGGTTGCCGGTATATTCAGCCTCGAAAACAGCTTGAATTTCATAAAAGTTGGCCTTGCCATCCTGCATCATTTCCGCCCATTTCTGTGCCGAAAGGAGCAATGGCAACGTAACTAACAGAAAACTGGCAATAAGGGTAAAAATGTTAGGTTTTCGCATATTTTTATCTCATTCTGAGCACCCTCAAGGGCACCTTTTCCTTGCACTTCCAAAGATAAGACAAAGCCACCTACCTTTGGCCAAAGAGTTTGGGCAAAATAAGAAACCTAAGGATGGTGAAAGACAACTCAGCATTGGAATGGCTTCAAACGGGCGATGGCTCCAGTACATTGCGCGTGCCGGAAATGGATGAAACCTATCACTCGCAGCACGGTGCAGTGCAAGAGGCCTTACATGTGTTTGTTGAAAACGGATTTGTGGCTTGCGCTGAATGCCTTGATCCGGTGCGTATTCTGGAGGTGGGTTTCGGTACAGGGCTCAATGCCTGGCTCACCATGCACCGCGCTGAAATACTGCAAAAACGGGTAGTTTATCACAGCATCGAGAAGTTTCCACTTCGGGATGAATGGGTGGAGAAAATGCATTTTCCGGTTTCGTACAACACGGCTCCCTATCCGCCACTTGATGCGCTGCACAGCCCTCAGGCGCTTGAGGAGCGAATGATCACTCATCATTTTCGATTCAGACTTATTCCTATGGATGTGAAACAATTTGAAGCCGCCCAACCTTATGACCTTGTGTATTTTGATGCCTTTGGTCCGCGGGCCCAGCCCTCCATGTGGGAAGTGCCGGTGTTTGAGCGGATGTACCGCGCTTTAAAACCGGACGGAAGGCTCGTTACTTATTGTGCACAGGGACAATTCAGACGGAATCTGAAAGCAGCCGGATTCCATTGGGAACGACTCGACGGACCTCCGGGAAAAAGAGAAATGACACTGGCTGTTAAACCGCTGTAAATATGGCAAAGTTCACAATCAGGGTGTATGGAATTGCTTCGCACAACGGTAAAATTCTGCTGTCTAAGGAGCGGATAAAGGGAGCGTATTACTTGAAATTTCCGGGTGGCGGACTCGAATTTGGTGAAGGCACCCGTGATGCCCTTACACGGGAGTTTCTGGAAGAAGCCAATGCAGAGGTTGAGGTGCTGGAGCATTTTTACACCACCGACTTTTTTCAGCCTTCAACTTTTCATGCAGAGCCTATTCAGGTATTGAGCGTGTATTACAAGGTAAGGCTTTTTTATCCCAATCAGCCCCTGATCTCGGATGATAAACAGACTTTTATTTGGATAGACGAAGGGCAACTGACTCCAGATAGAATGGATCTGCCGATTGATCAAAAGGTGGTTGAACTGTGGCAGTTTAGGAAACAAGCCCCATAAGCAAATTGATCACTTATGCCTGATTTCCCGTTCTACACGGCCATCCCGGTAGTGGATTTCATTTCTTAGAGAGCCGTCGGGCGCAAACTCTTTGGTTACGCCCTGTAAAACTCCGTCGCGGTAGTTTTTCTTCATTTTTCTGATACCTGTCTCATAGTAGAAAATCCAGGTGCCGTGTTCTTTTTCGCGGCGATAGGTCCCGGTGTATTCCACCGTGCCGTCGGGGTAATATGCCTCTTCTTTAACAACGCGAGATTTTTCGTTTTTGCCTTTGGTCCATACCACAAACTCCGGGTTACCGTTTTCGTGAATGCTTACAACCTGCCGACGCTGTGCCATTACTCCGAAAGACAGGAGGAGTGCGAGAGAAAATAGCGTAATATGCTTCATTGTGCAGCTCTTTAAGTTAAAACCTGACCACAAATTTGAGGTTTACCCTTCTTCCCGTAAGAAAATTCGGAATGGCATAACTGCGGTTTGAATCATCTCTGATCCAAAGGTAATTAACCACGTTATTGGCGCCAAACAGGTTAAAGATTTCGAGACTTACCCAGGCGGTATTGAGTTTTCCGAAGAAGCGTGAGTTGCGCAATGATTTGATTCCCATCAGTAAGTCGTAAGAGAAACCAATATCTACCCTGCGATATGAGGTTGTGCGAAGGGTATCGCGATAGCGCTCTTGGGTGGGTGGGCCAAAGGGAAGACCGGTTCCGTACAAAAAGCTGAGATGCACTTTGAACTGAGGCCAGTTGGGCATTTCGTCCTGAAAAAACAGGTTGAAATTAATGAGCTGGTCAGTAGGGCGAGGAATAAAACCCGGCTCAAACCGCACGCTGTCAACCGCCACCTGGTCTGCTGTAAAACCCGAAAAAATCTCATCTCCGGCGGCGTTGTATCGCCTGTAAAAGAAATCGTCTTTGATATCCTCGCGTGTTCGCATAAACGAAATGGACGCCCATGATTCTATGCCCTTGATAAACTCTCCGTTTATTTTCAGATCGAGCCCCGTAGCATACCCGGTGGCATTATTCTCTGCATAGTATCTAAGCCTTACGTTGTCCACCTCATAAGGAATGATGTCCAGCAAGTGCTTGTAGTACATTTCTCCTACAAACTTGAAGGGTCTGTCCATCATGCGGAAATTAATATCGGTGCCCAGTACGAAGTGAATGGATCTCTGAGCCCTGATTGCCGGATTGAGTCTTCCTTCAAAATCGCGCAATTCTCTGTAAAAAGGAGGTTGCTGGTACAGACCTGTGGCAAATTTTATGACCACATCGCGCACCAGAACGGTTGTATCATTGATTTCTTTTTCCCACTTGGGTTTGTATGAAAAGTTTGCCCGTGGGCTAAATATGAGCTGGTTGTTGAAATCCCAGTAATTGGCTCTCAATCCGGCGTTGGCAGTAAAGATGGCTCCGTTGCCCAGCGTTCTCGACCAACTGTCCTGAACATAGGCCATGAGGCGATTGCTCTGCATGGTGAGTTCTGATTTGAGCACATAAGGCAGCATAATTTGATGGTTGGGCTGAACCGCCGGATTCACGTAGCCCACAGAATCGGGTGGGTGAGGCACAGAAAACCCAGCTGAGTCAATCATTTCCCACTCGTCAATTCTGTCGAATATTTGCTCGTGGCGGTAGTCCACACCCCATTGAAAGTAGTGTTTGGGGAACTCGTGAAAGCCTTTGAGTGAGACACTGGTAACGTACGCCTCGAGGTCGTTTCTTGCATGCCGCAGAAAGCCGCCCACTCCGCGACTGCGGGCTGCTTCGTTAAACTGATCATTCCCGAAATCACGCTCAATTTCTTCCAGGCGATAGCGACCCAGAATATCAAAATGCTCGTTCTCAACGGTGGAGAAGAATGATCCGGTGAGTTTGATCAGCGAATTTTTTCCCACCTTGTAATCAAAGGCCAATGCGCCAAAAGCAGTTTCGTGACGCGTTTGCTCTTCGCCCTCAAAGAACACGGTAAACCGAAGGGTTTCGGCCAATGTGCCCAATTCTGTTCTTCTTGTTTGAGGAACAAAGTTGTAGTTGTTTTGGCCGTAGCTTCCCAGGAACCCTACCTGAAACCGCTCGCTGATATCGTAGGTCAGGTAGGTTTGCGCATCGACAAACCAGGGGCGGTAGTCTCCTTCTTCATCCAGCGAGCCAAGCACGTATTGATTGGTCATATACCTCACTCCCGTGATGTGGGTAAAGCGGCGGTTTTCAGAAGCGCCTTCAAAATGAACTGAGCCACCCAGCAAGCTCGCCGAAGCCGAACCGCTTACTTCGGTTGGCTTCTTGTATTTGATATCCAGTACCGATGCCAGCTTATCGCCGTATCTTGCTTCAAATCCACCCGCCGAAAAGCTCACTGAACCAATCATATCTACATTCGGAAAACTCAAGCCTTCCTGCTGGCCAACGCGCACCAGAAAAGGACGGTATACTTCAATGTCGTTCACATAAATAAGGTTCTCTTCGTAGCTACCACCACGCACTGAGTAGGCGCTGCTCATTTCGTTGCGCAATACCACGCCCACGGCACCGGTGAGCAGACCCTCAATGCCGGGCCTCACCATGGGTAGTTGTTTCGCCGATTTGATTTCAATCTTCTCCATGGGACTGGTTCTCATTTGGTAGTCTTCAACTACGAAATCTGCCAGCTCACGTATGCGCAATGTTACCTCAATGGTTTGGGTTTCGGCAGGGGTGAGGTAAATTTGAAACGAGCGCATTTCAAACGAGGCATGCGAAATGGTTACCTGCATCGAATCAAGGGCGGGCAATTGAATGCGAAAAAAACCGGTTGAATCGGTCATCACACCTACACCGGCTTGCCTGGCAAAAACATTGGCAAACTCTACGGGGTTTCGCTGGTCGTCAATTACGCGGCCCTGAAGCCATCCCGCTCCATCCTGGGCCGTCAAGCAGGTGGCCCAAAGCGCGAAAAGAAGGTACAGAAACGAACGAACCGCGGATTGACTCACCCTTCGTGTTGCTTAGTCCTGATAATCTTTTTTCTTGAAAGCCCCATCGCGCCAGGCTTCAACAAATTGAGCCCATGCAAAGGGGTTGAAAATATTCATTGGCGGCGCTTGGCCTGCGTGGTATATGCGGTTCTGGTAGTTCTGCATTTGGAATTTAAAATTTTCGCTACCGTCAGCTCCCATGGCTTGTCTTCGGCTAATCATATCGGCACGTGCCAGATTTCTTGCAGCGCGCTCGGTATCTGTTTCAGGTAAGTCCAATGCCAGAAAAGCCTCACGGAATTGTTCTTTGGTTGGCCAGGGGTAGATAACGGCTTCAGATAGCTGAATAGTATCCTGATACAAAATTTCTATCATTGAATACTTCTTCTCGGTAAGGGTATCGGGCAAGATAATGCCGTGCGTACGGAAACCTACAGCCGAGAAAACAATGCTGTCGCCTTTTTGGGCCACAAAAGAAAAATAGCCGTTCACGTCCGACATCGTTCCGCGGTAGGACTCTGCAATCATGATGTTCACAAACGGAACAGGCACAAGGCTGTCGCCGGTTACTACCACACCCGAGAACTGAATTAGGTCATCGTCATTTCTGCGTTGAGCATCTGCTTCCGACACCTGACCCAAAAAAACCGCCATCAAAAGAAGCGGATAAACCAAAAGTGAAAAATTCCAATGCATAATGTGGCGGCTAAGTTACGGAGATTATCTGCACAGCATTTGCACAAATGTGACGATGGTTGGTTATCTTGTGCCTGGGCCAGAAGAAAAGTTGGAGCGTGTGTTGTATCATTGCGTCGTTAATTGGAAAAGAAATGAAGGCCAAAGTGAAGCCGAATGAGTAAGGTTCAGAACTTTTCTGGAATTATCTGAACCACCGGGACAACTATTTTGCCAAAGCACAGTCATTGTGGGTGAGAAGCGTGAAAATATGACCGAAGCAGAGCTGGTAGAACGATGCCTGAAAGGGTTGGGATCCGCTCAAAAACAGTTGTATGATCGTTTCTCGAAGCAAATGTTAGGTGTATGTTACAGGTATGCAGCAAACCGTGATGATGCCTACGATTTGTTTCAGGATGGCTTTATAAAGGTCTTTGAGAAGCTGCACATGTACAACGGTAAAGGTCCGCTTGGGGCCTGGATTCGGCGCACCATTGTCAACAATATTCTAGATGAGTTGCGCAGGCAAAAACGACAGATGCGATACGATGACGATTTCAGAGCCGATTTCCTCACACACCATGATGGCTGGGATGACTCGATGGAGTTAGACAGTGAGTCATCAATCAGTCGTGAGCAAATCATGGATTTGGTTCAGACGCTGCCCACAGGTTACCGAACAGTATTTAACCTCTACGCAGTGGAGGAGTACAGCCATAAAGAAATAGCTGACATGCTGGGCATTACCGAAAGTACAAGCAAAACGCAGTATCGCAAAGCCAAAGGTCACCTGAAAAAGATGATTATGGAATTAAGAAAAACTTCAGATATCTGATTGTGAAAGAAGATCTGTTTGAAAATAAGATTAAGGAATCGCTCAACGGGTTTGAGCCCGAAGTGCCTGAAGCACTCTGGGAGAATATTCGTCAGCAAATTCCAACGAGCCATGTACCTGCCGACGGCGGTTCGCAGGTAGGCTCTATGTTGAAATGGGCTGCACCTGCCGCTGCGGTTGTGGGTGGCGCCTTGGCTTTATGGTACTTCAGTGGCACGCCCGAAGTGCCTCAGCAGAGCATCGTTCAGGATGTTGTGCCACAATCTGAAGTGACTGCTCCTGAAAAACGAGTTGAAGCAGCGACTCCGGATCAGACGGAAAGCAGCACATCAATGAAGATTATTGAGGAGAAGCTAGTTCCTTCAAAGCCCGAAAGAAGCCCGGACGTTCAGGAAGTACTACCAAAAGAAGTTGTGCTATCTGAGGATATCTCTGAAACAGAAGAATCGCAGCTTGAAACGGCTGTCGCAGAACATTCCGGCAGTGATGAGGAGATTGTGAAAGAGCTTACGGAACAGGAGCCAGTTGTTAAGAATGAGGATTTTACCGAAACTGTTGCGCATGAGAATTTGGAAGAAGACCATGATGACCACGCTTTTGAATTGGTTGAAGTGGGAATTCTTGCCGACCGCGTAACCGGTGAAGCACCGCTTACGGTTCAATTCAGAAATGTGACCAAGGCACGCTCTTTTGAATGGGACTTTGGAAATGGCAAAAAGAGCTATGACCCCGAGCCAACCATGACATTTTCCGAAGAAGGTGATTTCAACGTAAGGCTGGTCATTACGGATTTTGATGGTATGGTGCTTCAGGATGAGATGGAAATCAATGTATTTGCATCCTCCACGCTGTTTTATCCACAGGCATTTACGCCCAACGGAGATGGCATTAACGACTTTTTTGAACTGGAAGGTACCAATGTGCACAATGTGCGATTTACCATTCAGCGCCCTGATGGGTCGGTAGTGTTTGAAGGGCACGGTATGCATGCGCGGTGGGATGGCTCAGATACCATGATGCCCGAAGGAAGAAACTACATGGTGGTGATTCACTATGTGCGAAACAACGGCGAGCCTGCTCAGGAGGTTTCTAAACTGTTGGTAATTCGCGATCAATAAGCTTCATAAACCAGCTTACTGAATCAAGATTAGAGCGGTGGCCCCAGGTTACCGCTCTTTTCGTATTGCAAAAAACGCACAGGAAGCGAAAGATAGGACTCGGTGCCCGCATCAACACCTTGCAAACGGAGGTAGGTGTCGTTCACCTGGTCTCCCAGTTGCGGAAACCACTCCTTAAACTTCTGACGCTCGCTTCGCAACAAGGCAAGGTCTCGCTCCACGCGCTCTGAGAGCATACCGTACAGGCTATCTGCCATCTCGGGGGCCCGTCTGGACAAGTCGTAACGAAGGTACTGCCACATATTGAGGTGCGCGCAGTAACGCACGGCAATATGGCTCGCCTCTTTACCCGCCAGATATGCAATAAGATTGGCTTCACCCTCGTCGGTGATGCCCATGCTGTGCGAAAGTTCATGCGCCATCACAAAGGGTTTTTCGGGCCAGGGGTGTGAGGATTCCAGTAATGCCTCACCCGTAAAGGGAAAGTAAATGCCCGTAATACCCCATCGGCGCAATACACCGGGTGGACCAATGGTTCTTACCTTGCACCTTGTAAAGTCTTTCATGCCGAAGCTTTCCATTTTCGAGCCCACCTCTTTTCGCAGGTGGGCTTCAAGCTCCCTGTCGGTAGGAAAATTTACGGCCATGGTATCCTGTCTGAGGAGGTTCATTTGCTCCACTGTACGCAACCCCAAACCGAAAAGTGCTTCCGTTGATGGCTGCTCATGGCTTAACATTCCTCTTTCTGAAAGATTGGGCCGTGCGTAGTTAAATCCCCAAAGAGAGTAGAATAAAAACACCAACCAGCCTAAGGCGTTGAGCGCGACGCGTACGCGTCCTCGTCGCGAAGAAAAGCGTCTGAGGGCCTTTACCAAAAGGAAAATGACCACCCACGGAAACAAATACACCACGGGAAAGGGTAGTAGCCCGATGGTGTGATCGATCAAGGCGCGCACAACCGGGTACAATAGGTTTCCGTACAGTGTATCAGCCAGACCGGGAAAATGACGGAGAATCACAAAAAACAGAATGGCAGCCAAACCCAACCACCATCCGGACAAAGGAGGTATGGAGGCGGATCTTCTCACAGAATGAAACCTGCAACCAGGTTATTGAGCAGCAAGACCTCCGCCACCAGGACCGACACCGTAAAGTGACTCAATGCCCATGTTGTAGAGCATAAAAGCCCATATATCACTGGCCTCTTCGATGATTTTGGAGGTAGGCTTACCGGCTCCGTGACCAGCATCCACTTCAACCCTGATGAGAACCGGGTTTTTACCGCGGTGTGCCTCCTGCAGTCGTGCAGCAAACTTAAAGCTGTGTGCCGGTACTACACGGTCGTCGTGGTCTGCTGTGGTGATAAGGGTTGCAGGATAGGCTGTGCCGTCTTTGAGATTGTGCAGCGGTGAGTAGGCCAGCAAGTAGCGAAACTCTGTATCAGAGCTGTCGGCGCACCCATACTCAGGAATCCAGCCTTTACCCACCGTAAAACGATGAAAACGAAGCATATCAAGCACACCTACTTGCGGAATCGCTACCTGAAACAACTCAGGCCGCTGTGTCATAGCCGCTCCTACAAGGAGGCCTCCGTTTGAGCCACCGCGGATGGCCAGCCGCTCGTTTGAGGTGTAACGTTCCTTGATCAGGTATTCGGCAGCGGCAATAAAATCATCAAACACATTTTGCTTGTTTTCCTTCATTCCGGCTTTGTGCCATTCCTCGCCGTATTCGCCGCCACCGCGAAGATTAGCCACCGCGTAAACACCGCCATTCTCAAGCAGAATAATGTTCGAAACGCTAAATGAAGGAGTGAGGCTGATGTTAAAACCGCCATAACCGTAGAGCAGGGTTGGGTTATTACCGTTTAACTCCAGACCTTTTTTGTGTACGATAAACATTGAAACCGGGGTTCCGTCTTTGCTTTTGTACCACACTTGCTTGCTTTCAAAATCACCGGGGTCAAAAGCCAGTTCGGGCTGGTTAAAGAGTGATGACTCACCACTTTCCACGTCGTATTTAAAAATGGTAGGTGGGTAGTTAAAGGAAGTGTAGGTGTAAAAAAGGATTTTGTCATCTTTTTTACCACTCAGACCTCCGGCACTTCCAGCTCCCGGCAGGCTAATTTCTTTGCGGTTTTCACCGCTGTAGTCCATTTGGTAGAGGCGGGTAGTGGCATTTTCAAGGTAGTCGGCAAAGAGTTTGCCCCCACCTGTGCTCACACCATCCAGCAAATGTTCTTCTTCGGGAATGATTTCTACCCAGTTTTCTTTTTGGGGAGCATTGGGGTCAAGCGAAATCAAGCGGTAATTGGGCGCGTCAATATCGGTGTAAACCAAAAGTCGGCCATCAATGTGATTCACAATGTTG
The DNA here is from genome assembly GCA_007695365.1 of Cryomorphaceae bacterium. Lineage (NCBI taxonomy): Bacteria > Pseudomonadati > Bacteroidota > Flavobacteriia > Flavobacteriales > Cryomorphaceae > Cryomorphaceae bacterium. The sequence continues at coordinate 37,056 of REDV01000102.1, forward strand.
CTTTTGTTCTTAAATCCGCGGAAAAGGGGAGTGAGTGGACCGTCGTTCTCCATGTCTTTTATATGCGTTTCGTACCCATCGGTTCCTTCGGCTACGTACATGTGCAGGTATTTCTTGTCTTCGGTGATGCTGCACCAGTGGTATAGGTTGGGGTTCTTTTCGTTGCGGTAAAACAGCACGTCTTCTGACTGAGGTGTACCTACTTTGTGAAAGTAAATGGAGTGGTCCTTGTTATCGCCGGAATACTCTTTGCCTTTTTCCGGTTCAGGATAGCGACTGTAGTAGAAACCATCGGCCAGCCAAGCCGCTCCGGTAAATTTAACCCAGCGAAGTTCGTCTTCGAGATCGGTGTTGTTTTCAATTTCGCGAATTCTGATTACTGACCAATCTGAGCCGGCTGCTGATTCTGTATAGGCCATGTAGCGATGGTCGGGCGATGCTCCCAGAAGACCAATGGATACAGTTCCGTCTTCAGATAATTCGTTGGGGTCTATAAACACTTTAGGCTCACCGTCCAGCCCTTTTTGATAATAAATAACCGATTGGTTTTGAAGCCCGGTATTTTTATAGAAGAAATAATACTCGCCTACTTTTCGGGGTGAGGAAACTTTCGGGTAGTTGTACAACTCCGCAAAACGCTCCCGGATGGCTTTGCGGTAGGGTATTTGACTCATGAACGATTCCGTCACTTTGTTTTGCTCCTTTACCCAGGCTTCTGTATCGGGGGCGTTGTCATCTTCGAGCCAGCGGAAAGGATCCTCAATCTGGTTGCCGAAGTAATCATCAACCTGATCTACTTTTTCAGTGATGGGGTATTGCAGTTGAGCTGCGGGGCTGGGAGCTTGTGGTTCGCTGTCGCAGGAAATTGCCATTGGAGCAAGTAATAAGAGGTATGGAACAAAATTTTTCATGGTTCTTTGATTTGCCCCGAAGTTAAAGGTTTTTAAAAAATGTGGACGTAAGCAATTACTGATTGGGCATGGTATTGCGCGTGAGGGGTGCCAGTGGGTTTTTTCCTGACAAGCAGTTCGCCAGGATGAAAAAAAAAGCCGCCTCCTTAGAGACGGCTCGTGTTGTATCGAATGAGAAATAACTGTGATTAGTTACAAGTCCCACCCAATGCTTTGATTGCATCCAAATCATCTCCGCAGTACTCCTGAGCGGGCTCACCGATTAAAGAACAATCCTCACATTTCTTGCAAGAGGTAAATGAAAATCCGAAAGCTACTACAGCAACTGCTAACAATACTTTTTTCATGATTCTAAAATTAAAAAGTTAGGTTTTGGTTTAATTGCCTACAATGGTACGGAATTTTTGCTAAAACACAAAAAGCCACCTCTGGGGAGAGGCGGCTTTCGAAATTTTAAGTCTGGGCGGGATTAGTTACAGTTGTAACCCAATAGCTCCATCGAAGTTTTGTAGTTGTCGCGCTGAGTTTTGTTACCATCACAAAACTCAGTACTTCCCAATATCGGGTGCGTGCACTCTACACATCTTTTACAAGAAGTGAAAGACAACCCAAAGGCCACTACAGCCGCTGCTAACATTACTTTTTTCATGATTCAAAGAATTAAAAAAGTTAGATTTTGGTTTAATTGGTCACAATGATAGAAAGTATTTCCTCATACTACAATACTTTCAGTCAAATAAGTTGATTTTGGCCGGCAAAACAGGGTGTTTTAACCATTTGTATACGGTAATTACCGCACTACCAGCCGCTTGGTTTCCATTTCACCCAAACCATTGCGAATCACGATTAAGTACATGCCGGCAGATAAGTTACTGGCATCCAGAAAGAACTTGTTCTCCCCAACAACCAAGCCGCCCTGATAGATGTCTTGTACCATGCGTCCATGCATGTCGGTGAGGAAGATGTGGGCATCAATGGTGGCCACGCTGTTGACACCAATGTATGTTATGGCAGATGCCGGATTGGGGAAAACTTCTGAGAAACCGGTTTTCATTTCGTTTTCAAGTACGCTCGTAATAGCCATCACCTTAAACGGGAAGTAGGCCTGAGGAGCAGGTATGGGCCGATTGATGGTTTTGCCGTTGTTTGCTTCAGCGTGTATGTAGTAATACACCGTGGTACCACCCGGCTGGGCAGGAATGGCTGCGCTCCAGATGTTTTCAGCAGGGTCTGTTAAATCAAGGAAAATTTCTTCATAGTCGTCTTCCAGGTCGGTCTTCCAAAAAACCGAAACCGAGGCTATTCCGCTTTTGTGTTTCACCATGGCGCTGAGGGCATAATCTTCTTCCGTTTCATCGGTGTCGCGCAGTCGTTGGTGGCTGATGAGCAGCGGCTCATTTACTCCGATTTCCTTTGTTATGCAGTGAATGGCGCCGCTCGCTGCAATAATGGGGTTGTTTCCATCGTCACAGTCAATCCCCACAATATTGTAACCCGGAAGCAGTTCTTCGATAATCCTGAATGCGGTTGTGTCGAACTCCTCGCGGTAAACAGGCATTACGTAGGTGTTATTGGTAAAGAAGCTGTTGGTATATGTTCGGTACCAAGCATTTCCAAAAATCCAACCGGGATAACCACCGCTTGCACTCGACGGCATGGGAATGCGGTGAACCCTGTAGGGCGTTCCCCACACAGAGTTGTAGTTACTCAGCACATATTCAATATTGGCGTTAATTTGCGGTCCGTCTGAAATGCCCTCAGGAAATTCACCTACAAGGAGGGTCTCTTCGTCCATGGGGCGGAAGTGCATATCAATGTGGTTGATGTTGTCATATTGCAAAGCTGTCATTTTGATATAGCGGTCAATACCCATAAAGTCAGCTTTGATTTCGTCAATCTGCTCTTCTGTGAGGCCGTTTCCAGAAGACCAAGGGTTTCCGGGTTCGTTTTCTTCAACCACAAGCTCAGAAGACCATGCAGTACCGCGGCCATCAACGTGGAAATTTCCTCCTGTGTTTACCAGATCATATGGGGGCAAAAGTGTGCGGATAAGGGGAATTCCTTTGTGTTCTGCTACACCAACCGGTGAGGCATCATCCAGGGGGCGAGGTCGGTTGTAGATCCAATCTACCATCATCAGCGAATCCACATCGTTGCCGTACACGGTATTTCCGCCATAGTCGCGAATCCACACACTGTTGTAGGGTACTTCCAGAAAGGTTACGTTCTCGAGATCGGGAAGAGGAGGACCACCCGCATTATTGGAAAGCAAATAGCTCTGAGCATTGGATACTGTTTCCTGATTGTTGCAAAGAATCAATATCTCAACATCGTTTTTTGAAGCAGCAACAATTTGCTTCAGGATGCGGGGATAACTGGCCCATGCAATCGTAAGACTCTGTAATTCCTCCCATTCGGCCATGGTTCGAACCGGAATAGTGGGTGGGTCGGTTATGTCGCGCGGACCGGCATTGAGGTTTTGAAGGTACTCACGCATCATTTCGCGCTCACCCGGGGCAAAGCCTTTGGGGAGTCCGCGATCCTGCGTAAAGGCAATTGTGGTCATTAGCAGACAAGCTGCGGCAAGGGTAATTTTTCTCATCATTCCTGTAGGTTTGGCGCAATATACGGGTTTAAAGGCATGGCTTCAAATCCGATATTACAACTTCATGGGATGCTAACAGAAATGAAAAGGAAGGGTGAGCACGGGAGATTTTTCCTTACACCTACTTGAGCTGAAACTTCATGGGTAGGTTGTAAATCACACTCACGGCTTCGCCGCTTTCGAGTTTTCCGGGGCTCCAGGCTGGCATCTGGCTCACCACGCGAAGGGCTTCTTCGTCAATGGTGGGGTGAACTCCTCTCAGGATTGTGGCGTCGCGAACCTCTCCGTTTTTCCAAATCACGAATGATACATAAACCATCCCTTGAATGGAGTCCAACCGGGCTGCTTCCGGATACTTCGTTTCGCTTCCCAGAAATTGAAAAAAGGCTTCTTCTCCTCCCGGAAAGGATGGCATTAGATGAACAATCGTGTATAGGCTATCGGAAGGGTTCTGCTCCACCGCCTCACTTGAGAAGGTCCTGGCCTGAGAAACCGATAAAGCAAGAATGACGATCAACGGGGCAGCGATAAGGTATCGCAACGGCTTTCGGGTTGGCTTGTTCTGCATCATGGCTATTCTGTTTTTGAGTTTGCTTTTATGGATGAAAGGAAGGGACAAGCGATGGATACTGCTACCCATACTGTTGGCAACGAGTGATTCTATGTAGGCGCCCTGACCAACCGTAATTTCTGTTTGGGCATCGGCAATGTGTTCCAGGTTAAGCAACAGCCTTGAACGCATTATCCACACAAATGGATTGATCCAGAAAAGGGCGCATATCAGTTCCCATATCAACGCATCAATAGAATGAAATTGCCGGACGTGTACTTTTTCGTGGGTGAGAATGATATGGCGCATTTCGTCACCAAGCTTTTCATCCAGAAACACCAGCCCAAAGAATGATGCATTAATGCCTTTGTTGTTTAAGACAACGCGGTATCCTTCGTTGGTTAATCGGCTGGACTTTAATGCAGGAATGATTGCTATAAATCCTAGTGCAAGTCGCATCAACAGGATCAATGTTACCAGGCCATAAGCTATAATCCACCCGTTGATGGATGACACAGCTTCTTGATTCTCATAAATTGCACCCAATTCAAGAACCGGCAACTGAATGGTAGGGAGCATGTGGGTATTGGTGATGGGTGCAAACTGCGGTGCAGCAAAAGACAGCAGCGCTATAACATGTATGGCCACCCTATTGGCCTGAAAAAAAGGTTGCTTACCTATCACAATGATGTAGAGTATGCAGCCGGCCGCCATAAGGAGGTTCGCTTGAAAGAATAGTTGAATGAGAGAGTCCATCGTAATTAGTGTTGGTTTTCATCCTGATTGATGCCATCAAGAATGCGCTGAATGTCCTTCAAACTGAGGTCGCGTTCTTTGGCAAAATAGGAGAGGAGATTCTCAAAACTTCCCCCGAAATATCCCGAGAGCAGTTTTCGCGTGGCAAAGTCACGGTATTTGCTGCGGCTGATAAGCGGATAATATTGGTGGCTTTTTCCAAAAGCTTGGTGACTCAGAAATGCCTTCTCCTCGAGAATGCGAACAATGGTAGATACCGTATTGTACGCCGGTTTAGGCTCCGGAAGCTTGGCAATGATATCGCGCACAAAGGCTTTCTCTAGCTCCCACACAATTTGCATGATTTGTTCCTCTGCTTTGGTAAGTTCTCTCATGACATCGATTTGTCACAAATGTAACTAAACATTTAGTTCAACAACTAAAAAAATAGTTTCAAAACGAGGAAAGGTCAAAAAATCAAAGCAAGCGGGTGATTGACAGAAGTTCCTCGCGCGGAATGTCATGACCACCTTCAAAACGGATAAGCTCAAACTGCAGTCCCCGTGATTGCAGCCTTTCACTTTGCTCCTGCAGTGCCAACTCTGAAATAAATTCATCTTCAGTGCCCACCACAATTTTTAGCCGCATGGTGTTGAGCTTTTGAACGTCGGTAAACCAGTTGATATCCTCAGGAAAGGAGCCGCTCCAAATAACGAGGTGGTCGGGTGGAATAGGGCTTTGACATGCCCAACGCACCAGTGTGGCAGCGCCTTGCGAGAATCCCAGGGCCACCTTTATCTGTGGCTTTTTGTTGAGTACAAATTCTTGCCAAACAGAATTGAGGTAGCGGTGGTTGTCGGCAATATCGGTGAGGCGATCTTCCTTTGTCATCCAGGATGCGCCCACCCTTCCACTGAAGCCCTGAAGGTAGAAACGGTGTGGGCCCTCTGGTGCACATACAGCATGTTCTGCTTCACCCAACACATCAAACTTTCGGATAAAATAGGGAGCCAATTGCCCGTAGCCGTGTAAGGCCATCCAGCAGTGCGTGGGAGCGATGTCGTTGGGTGTAAAGTGCGAAACCCTCAGATTACGTGGCGTTTCGAAGTGAGTGGTTTCAGGAGCCATGGTGCTCCAAAAGTAGGTGATTGGTTTGGATCTGTTCTATTGGCCCGATGCGCGGAGTTTTTCAAGCATTTCATGGTACACTTCGCGCTGTGCTGAAAAATGCATTTCCTTTCCGTAGTTACAAGTGTTGCGGGCATCGGTAATCAGCTTATCCACAAAGCGAATTCGCGCTTCAATCCAATCAATCATTTGCTGTAGTTCCTTTTTCGACATGGCCACGCTGATTAGCTGATTAATTCCTGGTAATGGCGGTATCGCTTAAGAATTTTGTCTACGTATTCCACCGGCTCCTCACAGCGGCAGTAGCCGTACCTTACCCACTCGCTGTCGCGAAATGGGTCTTTGGACTTATTCCGCAAGAAGTAATTCACGTGGTTGTGCCATATGCTTGAATCACCACCGTGCTGCTCTGTGAGGTTGCGGGCGTCAATCACATGGCCCAGACCTACGTTGTATGACGCCAGCACAAACTTTATGCGCTCCTCGTCGTCGGGAATCTCATTTTCCCAATAGGTGTTGAGCCACATGAGATATTGAATACCGGCTTTGATATGGGCTTCAATGGACGATGAACTGTCAACTCCGAATTGCGCCGCAGTTTGCGGCATAAGCTGCATCAGGCCAAATGCCCCGGCCCACGACCGGGCCCGCGGATTGAATTGTGATTCCTGGGCAATTTGTGCGGCAATCAGCCTCCAGTCCCACCCAACCAGGTAGCTGAATTTTTGAATCAGATCATCATATGGACTGATGCGACCGCCGCTCATGGATGCAAACTCGCTCTGGTAGCGGGCAGTTTGTGTTTTGGGGCTGTGGTAGTATTTATGCTTCAGGATGGCCATATGCGGACTGGTGCGCATCATATTGAGCCAGTTGTTGAGGGAGCGAACAAGCAGTCGGCTTTGCTTGCGGCAGGCCCAGGCAATTTTTTGCGGAAAGCTGATGGCCATGCTTACATCAATGTTGGGGTAGTATCCCTGATTGAGTTGGGCAATATGCTCGTCTGCAACGGTGAAGTCAATGGTTCCCTCGGAAACCATTCTTATCAGCCGCTCAGGGTCCACATCACCGGGAGCTTCCATAATGTTGAGCGAGGCCCCAATCTCATCACTAAGGCTTTGCAGACGTTTGTAGTACGAACTGTTTTGGTGCACAAACACATTTCTTCCGGCAAGTTCAAGGGGGCTTTTTAGTAGCTCTTCATCATGTCTGTTGGTGGGTTTTCGTTGCACCAATACTTGCTTGGAGTAGAGGTAAGGGTCTGTAAAGGCCAGCGTTTCGGAGCGCTCTCTGGTAACGGTGAGATTGCAAGCCAATAAATCCACAGAGCCGGAAAGCAGTTCTTCAAAAATGGTATTGACGTCCCTGGCAATTCTTATTTCCAGCTCAACTCCAATACTTGAAGCATAAGCACTCAGGAGTTCGTATTCAAACCCCATTGCTTCACCCCGATAGAGAAAATAGGAATGGCTGCTGCTCATGGTAAGCACTACTAATTTACCCCGCTGAATAATATCGTTGAGGTCTTGCAGCTCGGGTGCGTACCCGGCCTCTTGCCAGTAGGCTGTTATATCATCCCTGTCAGCAGGAGGTGAGCAAGCCAGAAAGAGCGCTAAAAACAGGTACCATACCTGTTTGCGATATGTAGGGCTATCCGTAAACATGTGCACAGGAATAGCATGCAACCTGCTTATACGTTTAAAACGCCCAGTAAGTTACCTCAACAAAAAAGGAGCTCTTTTCAGAACTCCTTTATCCATGTTTTGGTTCAGCGGCTAGCGCTTAACAAATTCGTCTGTGCTGCCGTCGTAGGTGATGTAGTAGGTGTTCCGGGAAAGGTTGGAAATGTCAATGGCTGATCCGAACCCACGCTTTACAATCTGACCGTAAATATTGTAAACCTCAAAAGATGTTTCGTTGCTAAACAGAATTTTCTGTGCCCTGCGATCGTAGTCGTAGGTTACGGCAGGTTTGTTGGAAATCATCGAAGCAGTTTCGGATACGCGATATCCTACATTGGGATTGTTTTGCACTACGCGGTATTCATTCTTTCCTGAAACGGTGGGCACCTTAAACTCGTAGGTGTTTTCGTTGGAAGTGCCTTTGCCGATTACCTCACCAACCTTCACCCATTTGTTCCACTTTTTCTGCTGTACGATGTAAGGGAGTGATCCTTGCTCATTGACGGTGGTCCAGCGAAGGATTTCGTCATCACCTATTGAGATATCCTTCACTTCAAAGGTAGGCATGGGCTGCAGTGCTCCGGGGTTAATCACCTTGGGCTGGCAGTCGTCGCGGTGCTTGATTTTCACCACTACGTCATCGCCCAGTTCAAAACCAAAAACACTCAGGTCAACCTCAAAGGCCTCTGAGTTTATTTCATCCGAAGTTACCTGTCCGTTTACCGTTACTTCGTAGGTGCAAAAACCTACACCAGAGCCGGATTTTCCGTTGAGAACATAGATGTTGCGGAGTTGGTACTGTCCTTCAATTACAATGACAGCAGCGTGGGTTGTTGCGGCCATCACAATCAAAGCCGCGCCAAGGAGTATTAGTTTTTTCATGTTGGTCAGCAGGTTTGCAAACTTTTGAATCGAGCCCAAAGATAATAAAGTACCACATAATATCCAGTTCTCTCGGTGTACTTATCTTTCGACAGCTCATTTTTGATCGAGAAATCGTGAGCTTGCCCGTTGTAATTCCGGAAAAAAGCGCTCAAAATGGGCACCGAGCTCTTCGTAGTGAACCTCCAGCAATTCTACCGCTATGTGCATGTTATTGGGGAACCTGCTACGCCTCGACATTCCGGCAAAAACCGTATTGAGCGCCTTCATGTCTCGGTAGTTAACCAACCAGTTGTGCGCCTTCATGTAATGATAGAACCTGCGGCTTTTTTCAGGCATTCGGGGCTCAAAGGTATCGAGCAGTCCATGGCAGTTGTGGGCAAAGTGCTCCAGTGCCTGCTCGTGAAACTGATTCCATTTCGCACCCAAAAAATGGTCGAAATATATGTCGAGCGCAACACCTGCGTACTTTCTTAACACCGGTCTGAGCAGCTTTCTGGCATTTTCGGTTTCAGGGTGGTGGTCGGTGAAGCCATCAATAAAATGGTGTAATTCAATGCCGCGACGTACACCGTGACTGAAGTGCATGCTTTCTTTACGGCGAATGCCATCGCCAATAAAGTTTCCACAGAGAATTTGCTGGTCGTTTCCCGACAGGTATATGTGCGCGAGGTAGTTCATGCAGGGCCATGCAGACAGCCACGAGGCCATTGATCACAATTTGATTCACGAAGGGCCGCTGTTTGCCTTATCTTTCGCAAAGATAAGACATGGCAAACAAGCGTAGTTTATATTGGGTCATGCAGCTGAGTGGCTGGTTAGTCTACATCCTGATTCTTGCGTTGTGGACAGTTCTCACCGGTCAGTTTGAGCTTCCTGTATTGAAGGTGTGGGCCACAGTATTCACAGTGGGTATTGTTACCAGTCACGGATTCCGGGCCATTGTTCTGGTTTTTCACTGGTTGCGGTTTCGCTTTTACCATGCTATCTGGCGATTGTTTTTGATGTCGGTTTTGCTCGGCTTTGCTGCAGCTTCATTGCATGCGGTGGTTTCAGACTTGTTTTTCCCCGAAATAAAACGGCTTGTGGCTTGGCCCTTCTTTGACCTCGTACAACTTACGCTGGCCTATGCACCGCAGCTTTTCATTTGGTCGTTGCTTTATTTTGCTTGGAACTATCTGCGAAACTACGAAAGAGAAGAAGTGAAGAATCTGCGGCTGGAAGCCAGCAAGCGCGAAATCGAGCTGAGCAACCTCAAATCACAGCTCAACCCGCACTTTATGTTCAATGCCATGAACAGCATTCGCGCGCTTATTGATGAAAATCCCGAACTTGCCAAGAAATCGCTGACACAACTTTCGGCTATTCTGCGCAATACATTGATGGTAGGGAAACAGCCTTTGGTTCCTCTTGAAAACGAACTGCGGGTGGTAAGAAATTACCTCGACCTTGAGCGTATTCGCTATGAAGAGCGCCTGGAAGTGAGCTTTGATATTGATGATAGCCTGTTTAACGTTCTGATTCCGCCCTTGATGTTGCAAACCCTTGTAGAAAACGCTGTAAAGCACGGTATTTCTCAATTAGTTAAAGGCGGGCAGATTAAACTTGCTGCCCGCCAACAGGGCGATGGTTTTTATATCAGTGTGAGCAATACCGGTGTTTTAAATAGTACAGAGTCGGCCGATACCGGAATTGGACTGGCCAATACGCGCAAGCGACTCGCCTTACTTTTTGGCGATGATGCCAGGTTCCAAATTCAGCAATCCGCAGATGGGGTAGAAGCCAGAATTGAATTTTTCAATCGAAAAACAATACATCCTTATGAAAACATTGATCATTGATGATGAGCGTCTTGCCCGTAAAGAGCTTATGAGCTTACTGACCAAACATCCCGAAATAGAGGTGGTGGGCGAGTGCCAGAATGCAGACGAAGCCACCGATATGATTGATAAGCTCCAACCTGATTTGATCTTCCTCGACATCCAAATGCCGGGTAAATCGGGATTTGATTTACTCAACGATCTGGAATACGTTCCGCGGGTCATTTTTGTGACCGCTTATGACGAGTTTGCCCTCAAGGCCTTTGAGGTGAATGCGCTGGATTACCTGATGAAACCGGTAGAACCGCAGCGTCTTGGTTTGGCTATCGAAAAAGTACTGAACGATTTGGAAGAAGCCGAAACACCACCCAATCAGCCCACTGTGCGAGATGGTGTGCTTCGATCTTCAGACCAGATTTTTTTGAAAGACGGCGAAAAATGCTGGTTTGTAACCCTGGGAGATGTGCGCCTATTCGAATCTGAAGGTAACTATGTAAGGGTGTATTTCAATCAATTTAAACCCCTGATCCTGAAATCTCTCAATAATCTTGAGAAAAGACTTGACGGCCGTGACTTTTTTCGGGTAAACCGCCGCCACATGGTCAATTTACGGTGGATTGAAAAAGTAGAGCCCTGGTTTAATGGAGGCTTACAACTTACGCTTCAAAGTGGCGACAAGGTTGAAGTCTCACGTCGGCAAACCTCCCGATTCAAGGAGCTCATGAGTTTGTAACAACTTGGTGTTAATTTCTGCCCAATGTAAAATTCGTTTGTCTGTAACGGACATAGGTTGGTCTAATCAAGTGGGCTTTCTGCCGAAAAGCACTTTACATGAACAACCAATTTTCGGACATTGACGTACAATTGGTCAAACGCACAGCTATGGAGATTTTGTACAGAGAGCCGACTAATGTTACCCCGCTCATCAGTTTTAATCCTGAGTCCGGAGACTTCATTATTCAAGGAAGAAGCATTCCTGAAAACGCGGAGATGTTTTACTCATCTATCCTGGGCTGGCTCGATTGCCTTTGTCAGGACCCACCCTTAAAAATTGTCCTCACAGTTGAGCTCGAATTTCTCAACATTGCCTCCTCCAAAAGACTCCTCTTTGTATTGTATCGACTCCTTGAAGCTCGATCCAAAGGTTGCCGTGTGATGGTGCGATGGTGCTACGACCGACGCGATGAAGACATGCTGGAGGTAGGAAAAGACTACTCCCAAATGGTGTCCGATATTCCTTTCGAATTTTTGGTGTACGACGCCATTCAGCTCCATCCCAACCGAAAAGTGAGCTGATTTTCTCCTTTCACGTCATTTTTTTTCAGGTTACCCGAGTACTTTATTGCATAGACCTGCTTTGGGTTGAAACACCTATTTTTGCCCGAAATTTACCGGCTTATGAACAAAATTAATCTCGGGCTCAACGTAGTGCTGCTCCTTGCGGTGGCTTACCTCTTTTTCCGATCTGCACCCGATACACCGCAGGAAACCGATGCGGCAGACGCAGAAGCAATTAAAACGCTTGCAGTAGATACCCTTCTTCAACCCGATGACGGTTTGCCTGTTGCCAAAGGGGCACGTATCGTGTTTGTAAATGCCGAAACCCTCAATGAGGAGTACCAGTTTATTGTGGATAAGTACGAAGAGCTTGAGAAAGAGCAGATGCGCATCGAAAAGCAAATAGAGCGCAAAATGAGGGCCGCCGAAGAACGTTACCTGGAGCTCGAAAGTCAGGCGCCCACCATGACACAATCTCAATTGGAGCAGGCTCAAATCGAACTTCAGGGACTGCAGCAGGACATTGCCCAGTTTCAGGAGCGAGCTGCCAGCGATTTTCGCAAAAAAGAAGCCCGCGCACAGGAGCAGTTCTTTAAAAACATCCGCGAGTACCTGAAGGATCTGAACGAAGATGGCCGGTACGATTACATTCTTACCTATCAGGTAGGGGGGCAATTGTTGCTTGCCAACGAGGGGCTTGATATCACACGTGATGTAGTGGATGGTCTCAATGAGGCCTACAGCAAGAAGAAAGCGTCCAAAGAGTAAAGCCTGCAATGGTCATTGCCGATCAGAAAAAACGCGAGAATATTGCTGAGTACATATTGTACATGTGGCAATTGGAAGATTTGTTGCGTTCCATTGAGCTTAATCCGGATGCGGTGGGAGCCATTGCAGAACAGTTTGATTCGTACGGCGATGCCGTGGTGGATGCCGCTGCAGACTGGTACCGCAATATGATTCGGCAAATGAAGTCCGAAAAGATTGAGCAAGCCGGGCACCTGCGCGAAGTACAGGATATTGTGATAGAGCTGTTCTACCTTCACAATACCTTGCTTAACATCTCCAAAGACAAAACCTACCAGCAGCTTTATGCCGACGCAGCAACTCACCTGCAGGAGCTGCGAAAACGAAGTGGGCGCGTTTCCAACGAGGTGGAAATGATGTTCAATGCACTTTATGGGCTGTGGCTTCTGCGCTTACAAAAAGCGCAGATTGCCGAAGAAACAGAAACGGCCATGGCCAGTATCAGTAAGCTCACAGCCTTCCTTGCGGCCAAATACAAGCAGATGAAGTCCGGCGAAATGGATTTCTCACACAATTGAACCACAGCTCTGGCGTTGCTGTTGCTAACGTATGCATCCCATTGAACGACTCATAACAGAGGGCGAACACCAACAGCTCGACTTTAAATTTCAGGTGAATGATGCGCGAAAAATTGCGCGTTCCATGGTGAGCTTCGCCAATACCGACGGCGGCAGACTCCTCATAGGTGTAAAAGACAACGGTAAAATTTCCGGTATTTCATCAGAGGAAGAAATCTACATGATTGAAACCGCATCGCACCTCTACACCGATCCAGAGGTGGCATTTACACCCGTAATCTGGGATATCGAAGATAAAACGGTGCTTGAAGTGATCATCGCGCCATCAATGCTTCGTCCACACAAAGTAAAGGAGTCAGATGGCTCGTTCAAAGCTTATTACCGCGATGGAGACAGGGTGCTCGAAGCGAATGGTGTGATGGAGCGTTTGTGGAAAATGGACAAAAAGCGAAAAGGTGAAAAACTTGCCTTTTCAAAACCTGTTCAGAAGCTGCTCGACCGCATGAGGCGCAAAGGTCCTGTGGGTTTTGGTTTTGTGCGTCAGGTACTTCGGTTAAGCCCTGCCGAAACAGAGCAACTACTTGCGAGCCTTATACAGTGGGAAGTGATAGAGATGAAGCCTGGCGAGCGAGGGTACAGGTTTCAGTTATTGCCAGGAGCTGATCAGGAGCTGGATTAACTTTTTAGAGGAACCCAAATCTCAACGGCATCACCCACGTGTACCTTACCGGGTTTTTCCACCCAGCCAACCAATCCCCGGCCATTCGCCGCAGCCTTCGAAAACGCAACCTGGAGTTTTTTTTGCAATGCTTTTTCGGCTGCTGCGTGTGGATGATGACAGGGTTTGTTCTCTCCGTACACTACCAGCACAGGGCCGGCTAATTCTCCGTGAAAAAATTTCAGCAACGACAGCGACGGGAGTTGAGTCAGCTTCTCAACCCCTTCAATCAACAAATTGGCTCCGGCCCATTCGGGTAGCATTTTTTCAAGGCCCATTCGTTTGGCAATGTCATCCAGCTCTTCCACGCTCAATGCCGACCATTGCCTATTGTTTCTGATAGCTGTACCTTTTGGATAAAGTTTCTTTTCGCGGCTGCCGCTTGGGCGCGATATTCCGGCGTGTCTGTCGCCAGGAATGCCTTCTATTTCAAAGGTAAGTTCAGAAAACGGCGCTGTGATGAATTCCTCGGGCTTGGTTGTTGTGTAGAGTCCACGAACTATTCCGTTTTGAGGCAACTTTTCCCAATCCATATCATTGATTTATCAACGCCTTGCGCACACGCATGGTTTTTTCCATGATGCCACGCAGTTTATCCAATTGCAGCATAGTGTGCGGATCGCTCTGGGCTTCGGCCGGGTTGGGGTGTGTTTCAATGAAAAACCCATCGGCACCGGTGGCAACGGCACTCAGGGCAATGGTTTCGATCATTTCAGGGTCACCACCGGTAACACCGTGGGTTGTATTGGGTTTTTGCACCGAATGGGTACAATCCATCACAACCGGAACCCCGTGCTGTTTAAGCCTTGCGATGGCCGTGGCATCTACAATCAAATCGTGGTAGCCGAAACTGAACCCACGCTCACAAAGCCATACATTCTTGTTACCCGTAGATTGAACTTTCTCTACTGCGAATTTCATGGCCTCGGGCGACACAAACTGACCTTTTTTCACATTTACACCCTTGCCTGTGCGGCCGGCTGCCAACAATAGTTCGGTTTGCCGGCACAGAAAAGCCGGGATTTGAAGGTGATCAACATATTCGGCTGCCATGGCTGCCTCGTGGCTCTCATGAATATCAGTAATGGTAGGAACACCTAGTTCTTTTCCGATTTGCTGGATGTAACTGAGCGCTTCCACATCGCCGATTCCGGTAAAACTGTCCAGTCTAGAGCGGTTGGCCTTGCGGTAGCTGGCCTTAAAAATGTAATCAATGTCCAAATCGCTGCAGATGGCTTTTACTGATTGCGCGATGTGCAGCGCGGTATCGGGATTTTCCATGGCACACGGCCCGGATATGAGAAAGAAACGAGTCATCTTATTGAAAATCGGTGTTTTGGCGCGCTTTATCACCCAGGTATCCGCTGTGGTGCCGCTTGGCGTATTCCTCTCGGGTAAAGCCAATCTTTTCCATCAGCAACACAATGAGAATGTCGCCAACAACCGTCATCACCGTGGTAGAAGTAGTAGGAGTGAGGCCGAGCGGACAAATTTCCTGAGGGTCTCCCGTGTACAATAAATGATGCGCATGTTCGGCAAGCGGAGATTCCTGCTGACCACTTAAGGCAATAATATTGATTTCGGGGTACAGGTTGCGGGTAAGTTGCACTAACTCCAGAATTTCGCGGGTTTTGCCCGAGTTCGAAATCAGCAACATCACATCGTTGGGTTGAAGCACACCCAAATCTCCGTGCTGTGCCTCACTAGGGTGGAGAAAGATGGCCGGAGTGCCGGTTGAGCTCAGGGTAGTGGCAATGTTGATGCCTATCTGCCCGGCTTTTCCGATTCCGGAGATGACCACTTTTCCTGAACGTTCATGTACCTGCTTGTGGATGAGATCCACCACACCAGCAATAGAACCGTCAACCGGAATGTTCTGAATAGCCGCTACTTCGCGGGCAATAAGTTGCTTTATTTTATCTTGAAGCATTGCAGCAATCTGGGAGGCCAAATGTACGAAACCCGCGCGCAATTGCACGTGGACTTACTTCAGCACACACACAATGCGAACTTCAATGTCGTTGCCCACCGAGAAATTGCTCTGATCCAAACCTACATTGTAATCGCGACGCTTTATAGATAGCTTTCCTTCCAGTTTGTTGCCATCGGCTGTAAAGGGAAGGCTCACTTCACGGGTTACATCCTTGATGGTAAGCTTTCCGTGAGCTACAAATCCTTCGTTCTTTTGTTCAACACGCTTGGATTCGAACCGCATCTCAGGATACACTTCAACATGAAAAAAGTCTGAAGAGCGAAGGTGATCATCGCGCTCTTCGATACCGCTTTCAATGGTTTTCACTTTAGCCCGTACATCAAACTGGGCCTTGTTCGGCTCGGATGGATTGAATTGCACAGAGCCCTTCCATCCGGTGATGGTTCCTGTAACGGTACGCACCCAGAAATTCTTGGCAGTGAACTCGATGTAAGATTTATCAGGGTAGAAACCCTGGGCAGATGTTGTTGGAACAACCATCAGCAAGCCCGAGGCAGCAAAGATGGAAAGAAGCAGGTTTTTCATGTACGCAAAGGTACGATTAGTGCGGCAGCTTCTCGCGAAGTGCTCCGTAAAGCATGGTACCTGCAACGGCACTAACAATGGCCACCAGCATTACTGTGTAACCATATCCCACGTGGGCGTAGAGCGGTCCCGGGCATGAGCCGGTCATGGCCCATCCCATCCCGAAAAGGGCTCCACCAACGAGATAACGGGTGATTGACATGTCTTTTGGTGCCAATGATATGGCTTCGCCATCCATAGACTTCATGCCCAGTTTTTTAATGACCTGCACCACGATTGCCCCCAGAATTACTGCTGAGCCAATGATGCCGTACATGTGAAAGGATTGAAAACGAAACATTTCCTGAATGCGATACCAAGAAATCACTTCAGATTTGGTGAGTATAAGGCCGAACAACGTTCCGGCAACGAGAAACTTTATGATGTTGAGCATAGCTGTTGAATATTAAAGTTGAAGTAAAAATGGAAACAAGATGTGGGTCATGAGTAGCCCTCCGATGAAGAAGCCAACTACGGCAATCAGCGAGGGGAGCTGCAGGTTTGAAAGTCCCATAATTGCGTGCCCTGAGGTGCAACCGCCGGCCCATCGCGTTCCGAATCCGATGAGAAAACCACCCACTACGAGAAATACGAGCGAGCGCACAGTAAACAGTTGCTCCCACGAGAAAATTTCGGTAGGCACCAAATCGTGGCCAGGGGCTGAAATACCCATTTCACTCAAGTCCTGAAGGGTTTGAGGAGCTACCTCAAGGGGTTGACCATCAGAAAGAAGATTGCCCCCGATAAACCCACCGAGAAAAATTCCCGCCACGAACATGATGTTCCACATTTGCTCGCGCCAGTTCATATCAAAGAAGGGGATGTATTTACCTGCTCCAGTCATGGCGCAGGCTGTTCGGAAGGAAGAAGAAACCCCGAGCTGCTTGCCGAACCACAGCATCAGGAACATTACAAAAACAATGAGCGGCCCGGCCACATACCAAGGCCAGGGTTGAGAAATCCATTCAATCATGTTGAGACAGGTTTGTAGTTTTTAGTGGTGCAAAGTAACGAAGGCGTATTCTTATTCTCCGCAACATGGGTTACATACCAACTCAAAACAAAGGGAGGGTGTAGGAGAGATATGGAGTTTAACATTTTTTTTGCAGTTCTGAGACCCACACCGGGCGCTGCTCTGTTATTTTGGAGTCATGATTCACCAATTACGTATCCCCTTTACTTGCGCGCTTATCTTTTTAATGGCTTTCGGTAGCATTCATGATGGCTTGGCCCAAAAGAGCAAAAATGAATGGAAACTGGCCAAAGAGGGTAATGGCATTCAGGTGTACACCATGCGCGATGAAGGAGCAAGGGTCAAAAGGTTCAGGGTGGTGGCGCAGTTAAATTATGAACCTTCGATGATTGCTGATATTCTCAGTGATGTGGAGCGCTATACCCAATGGCAGGAAGACTGCACCGAAGCCAAGGTTGTGAAACGCGATGGAGCCAATATTGTGGTGGGCCGGTATGTGAGTTCAACACCATTCCCATTTAGCGACCGCGACGTGGTGATTCGTTCTACACGTAAATCGGATCCGGATGGCACCATCGTTTTTAAGCTTGAAAGCACCCCTGAACTTTATCCCGAAAACAAGAAGATGGTGCGCATCAGGGAAGCCGGTGGTCATTGGCTGCTTTCTCCCAGGCCCGACGGATTCACGGATGTGGAATACGAGTTTTTTGCAGATCCCGGAGGAAACCTTCCCGGGTGGCTGGTAAACGCCTTTATCGTAAATGGCCCGCACAAAACGATGAAGAATCTGAAAGCGTTGCTCTCTGAGGAGGGTTAGAGGAAACTCTTCTACAGATTTTAATCACAACGGATTACCCGAAAACAAAAGCCCCGCTGGGGAGCGGGGCTTTTGTTTCGTAAGGGTTTCTTCAAACCCAAACTCAAACCAACTAATCCTTACTATGAAAACGTTTCAAATATCGGGGCTTTTCGTGAAAAATCACCGCGGAGTGCTTTGAAGTATGAACCAAATTAGCGATTCCTCTTGGAGTTTGAAACTGAATGTACGGGGTGTAAGTGATTGCCAATACTATGGATTTTTGGCTGCCATTTAGAATTCATAAACGCCGCAACTATCTTTTTATTAGCGCTTTGTTTTGTTGTGTTTGCGGTTGAGAGACTGTTTTTAGATCGTTTTGCAACTAAACGACAATCTACAAAACCTAAGCACCATTGTGACCCTTATTTCAGAGCGCAACATTGAATTCCTCAGATTACTTTTTTACCAGGCGCATGGTTGCGGTTCCGTTTGCGCTTTCGAATCTCACAACATACAATCCTGCATTTCCTTTAATATTCAACATGTGCTGAGATTCTTGAATTTGACCGGACTCCACCATTTGTCCGATTCCGTTGTACACCTCAAGTTGAAGTGGCAAGTCGTTGGGAGATGTACGGATGTAAAAATTGCCATCCGAAGGATTGGGAAACACCGTCACAAACAAATCGTTACTCTGCTGTTGCAACGAGGTTACAAAGGTGTTGGGTGCTCCGGGTGTACCTCCCGCCTCCGGGCGTGCAAACCAGTTTTCTGCCAAGGTGTTGTCGAGCAACGGGTCAATCAGCTCCAAGGTAGGTCCCAGTCCATTGGGTGTAGTAGGCCAGGGAGGATTTACTCCATAAAACACATGGTCTATCAGCTCCATGTTGTCATTGTAAAGCCTCAACAACTCTCCGTTACTACTGAAGCCAAAGTCAAACGGCCCATGCACATTACCCACGTTTGGATGGTGCATCAGAAATGCCACAGGATCTTCGGCAAGAATCAGAAACTCGCCTGGAGCCAGCCATGCACCCGGTCCAAACACATACTGGTTGTTGTCGTTGTCATCGCGAAACTCCCAGTTCTCCAAAAGTACCGGAGCTTGCCCGGCATTGGTCAGCTCTACCCAATCTTCCGTATCGAGAAAGGGGGCAGACTTGTAATTAATTTCGTTGATGACGATTTGCGTGGGAATGGCATTACTCGGCTCGAACAAGGCGGTAAAGGTGGAATCGCTCTGCATCCAAACTTCAATGTGATGCGTTTCCAATCCGGATTCCACCCATTCTACAAACTGGTAGCCCGTGTTGGGGACAGCGGTGAGGTTCACAGGCACTCCTTTAAAATAATAGCCGCTCCATGGGTTTTCGTCGGTAAAGATGGTGTTCACTTTAATAGTTCCGGCACCGTCTGGTTCCACATTAAGGGTGATGACGTGTTCGGATTCAACGTGATCCCATTTATTCATGATATGCTGACGGCACCAGTGCGCACGCGGGGCATTCCAGTTTTCGAGAATTTGCACTGCGTTGTTCCAAACTGAAAGGTTGTAGCCCCATCGTTCAATTTGCTTGTCAATTTCCTGACCGTATAGTTCTTTAAAATACTCAATCTGATCCTGCACTCTGTCGGTTCTGAGCCAGCTATTGAGTAAGTCGGCGTGACGGGTGATGAAGTATTCCACAAAACCGGGATTGTCTTTGAGGTTATTCATCATATAGGTACTGTTTTGAATACCCCAGTGGGGTGGCCAACCGCCCCATGTCATGGCCATGTGAAGCGCGTCAAAATTGGGGTTTCCGTGGTCATTGTTCGGATAACATCCCATGCCGTATTCGGTATCCCAAAGTATCCATTTCCATTTGGTTTCAGGCATGTTGCGCGGCCTGTAGTATTTAATGTTGTTGGAAAGCCAGTCGCGGTTGGCCGTCCATATTTCAGTAACCATGTAATCCACATAATTGCGAATATCAATCCAGTCTTCAATCACGGCATAGTGTTCTTCATCGGCCATGTCGTTTTGCATCAGGTAGTCGCGCATGGCGTCGTAGTCTTCCCAGTCGCCGGCTTTTTGGTCGCGCGAATCGGGAGTGGTGGCCACTCTTTCCAGAAAATCTACATCCGTAAAACCGTAGTTGCTTTCAATAAACCAGCGATCCTGACGCTCACGAAGATTGTACATCCCCCAGTATTCGCCGTTTAGATACACGTTTACAGGCTTGAAAGCAGCGTAAATGTTGTCGTCGTCAATCTCCGAAAAAATCTTGTGGGCCATCACATCCCTGAAATGCGTTCGGGCCAGTTGCTGTCCGTCATTTGCTCCGTTGCGAAGAACCAAACGCTTAAACCAATGAACATCCTTCATCGGAAAGATCTGGTGATCTATTTGGTTGTAGCCGTAATTGGAGCGGGCATACAACCGAAGGCTCTGCTGGGGACGGGTATCCGGAGAGTGTATCTTGATTCCACCATCGATTTCCCACTCCAGCGTTCCGTCGTTGGTGAAGTATTCAATGTGAATGGGCTTCTCAAGACCTGAAAAACGGTTGTCATAGATTCCTGAGCTACCCCAGATGTGATGGTCGTCTGTGACAAGCGATATGATATCCAACGAAAAGTCGTCCTCGGCTATAAAAGTGTTGGTGGCCACCGCACTGGGTAAGTAGTCTTCCTTAAAAGCCCGTGCACGAAGCATGGTGGTTTCACTGATTTCAACAGGCCCTGCGTACAATGTGCTGCTGTCGGTAGGGGTGCTGCCGTCCAATGTGTAACGAACTTCAGCACCCGGATAAAACACACCTATGCTCACAAATACAGGATCTGTAATCAAGGCTTCATTGTGCGAAAACTCAGGCATGGGCAGGTACCCGAAAAGCCCAGGCGTGTCGTTTGGCGCGAGGGGAGTAGGCTCAGGAAAGAAGTTCCAGCCAACACCGTCGAGGGTTCTTCCGTAAGTTACATCGCTGATTTGCTGATCAAAAGCTATTCCGTCAATCAGCATCACATCGTCGGGAGTGTAAATACCGAAATACTCTCCACTGCCCGAAAGGCTGAAGGTTACGTGATTCGCTCCCTGCTCGGGCTGATTGTCGCACCAGAGGAGCAAAAAATCACCCGGCTCAATTACAAACTGCCCGGGTGTATCCTCTATAAGTTGGTGCTTGGTGGGATTGTTGGGGTTGTCGGAGACGTATGCTCCGTTCAGGTCCACAGGTTCGTCGCCGTAATTGAAAATTTCAACCCAGTCGTCGTATTCTCCAAACTCATCCGCAATGGTTTCGTTGTTGATGGCGGCAATTTCGTTGACCCATAAATCCCACTCCTGAGATGCTGCCTGAGAGCGCATTAGCCATAGCATAGCACTGTCAGGCTCTTCGTAGTGTTTTTGGCCAAGCACCGGACTTAGCCACAAAACGGTAAGTGAAAGCAGAAATAGCCTCATCAATTTAATGTTGGTTCGGTATTATTCACGTTTGAAAACGGCTAAGGTTGCCAGTTTACGCGTATTAAATTACCACAGCAAATAGTTGATCATTTACTGCCTGCCTCACTTTTCGAAAAGTGCCACCGCCTCAACATGCGAAGTGTGAGGAAACTGGTCAACAAGTGTAAGCTTCTTGAGCTGATATCCTGCTTCAGTCAATCGCTCACAGTCTCGGGCCTGTGTGGCGGGGTTACACGATATATACACCATGCGGTGGGCACCGAGTCGGATGACCTTCTCGAGCGTTTTGGGGGCGATGCCTGCGCGGGGAGGATCCATCATCACCAGCGCAATATTGTGTTGCAAATGGGGGTGGGCGTAGAGGAATTTCCCCACATCACCGGTGTGAAAATCCACATTGGTGAGTTGGTTCCGTATTGCGTTGTCGCGTGCGTCTTCCACCGCCGACCCGACAATCTCTACTCCTGTAATGGTTCTTTCCGGTAATTTTTGAGCCAGTAGCTGGGTGATGGTGCCGGTGCCACAAAATAAATCGAGCATGGCCTCTCCGCGCAAACCCGGAGCCATGGCGTAGTCGATGGCCTTGGCATAAAGCAACTCGGCGCAGCGCGGGTTGGGTTGAAAAAAACTTTGTACTCCAATTTTGAATTGCAAACCATTAAGTTGTTCAGTAACGTGATCGGCACCGTATAGAAGCCGGATATGTTTGGCCTCGAGCGAAGAGCGGTCGCCTGTTTGGTCGTTGATGCCATGAAACACGGAGGTAAGTCGTTCACCAAAGCAACTCCGGCATTTCTCAACAAAACCATTAGCGTTGAAATGCTTGTCGGGATCTTCGTGGGTAATGAGGTGAAGCATCAGGGTGTTTTCCGCAAAGCTCTTCCGAACAATCAAGTTCTTAAAAAAGCCCTCCCGTTTGCGCGGGTTCCACGCCGCAAGCCCGGTAGATTCAAGGTACCCGCGTATTTCAGAAAGCTTTGTTTCAACCTGTGCGTCAAAAAGCCCTGAGTCACGATTGAGGTTTTCAACTGCCCACCATGAGCCCCTTTTTTTAAAACCGAGCGAAAAAGCATCGGTTTCGGTATCTGTTTCCCGCTGGTATTGAATGGAGCTGAATGAGTACTCCATCTTGTTGCGGTAGTGCCAGGTAAGTGGAGATTCTATCCACTTGTCGTACAAATCGCGAACATTCTTCACCTTTCCAATGCGCTCATAAAGCCCAAATGCGGCTTCTTCTTTCAGATTTCGCTGATTGTCAACCGGCAGACGGGCATAGGGCGCGCCCGGAATTTCCTGAAAAGGTATTTCAACTTCGTGGGCTGAGCGCTCAAGCACCTTTACCAATTTACACTCTGCGTAACGTTTTTTGGCTTTCACCACACGCGCTTCCACGTGCTGACCCGGTAGCGCATTTTGCACAAATACAACCAGGTCGCCATCATCAGTGGGTATTCGGCCAATGCCTTTTCCTCCAAACGCGTAGTCTTGCACGCGAAGCTGAATGAGTTTTCCGGGGCGAAGTTTTTCCATGGCGCCAAAGGTAGAATTGCCACAGGGTTTTTCACTGCATCGGCCCCCGATTAAGCATTCAAATTGCTACTTTTGCCTTTGGGTGATTTCTCCCCCGGTAGCCGCAGTTTTGGGTTGCGGTCAAAAGAAGGAAAGGATAGGCTTTCTCCGCGATGAAGGTCATTGTTCTAACCCTTTAAATTCCAAGAGTCATGGAAACAACAACACAAATGTCGGCCGCTACTGCAGCGGCCATCGAGCGCGAAAATAAACACGGAGCCCACAATTACCACCCATTACCTGTAGTACTTGAGCGCGGGGAGGGTGTATATGTGTGGGATGTGGACGGAAAGAAATACTTTGATTTTCTCTCTGCGTACTCCGCAGTGAATCAAGGTCATTGCCACCCTCACATCATTGGAGCTTTAAAGACGCAGGCCGAAAAACTCACCCTTACCTCACGGGCTTTTCACAGCGACGCTTTGGGCGAGTACGAGGAGTTTGTAACAAACTATTTTGGATTCGACAAGGTGTTGCCCATGAACACAGGAGCCGAGGCTGTTGAGACAGCCATTAAGCTATGCCGCAAATGGGCTTATGAGCGCAAAGGAGTGGCATCCGATAAGGCCAAAATTATTGTATGCGACCAGAATTTTCACGGTAGAACCACTACCATCATTTCATTCTCCAACGATGAGGATGCCCGCAGAAATTTTGGCCCTTACACACCCGGTTTTATCCGCATTCCATACAACAACCTGAAAGCGCTTGAGCAGGCTTTGGAGGACAAGGACGTGGCTGGATTTCTGGTGGAGCCAATTCAGGGCGAAGCCGGTGTAATGGTGCCAGACGCCGATTTTCTCCCAAAAGCAGCGGCCATGTGTCGCGAGCGAAACGTGCTCTTTATCGCCGACGAGGTGCAAACAGGTATTGCCCGAACCGGAAGTTTGCTGGCCGTTTGTGGCAATTGCAATTGCGAAAATGCTTGTGAGCGAGGCAATAGCTACACGCGACCGGATGTTTTGATTCTGGGTAAAGCGCTCTCCGGAGGAGTATATCCGGTTTCGGCGGTGCTGGCAAACAATGAGGTGATGGATGTAATCAAACCCGGGCAGCACGGTTCTACATTTGGTGGAAATCCGCTGGCAGCTCGCGTGGCTGTTGCAGCCCTGGAGGTAGTGAGCAACGAAAAACTCGCTCAGCACGCCCGCAGAATGGGTAATATTTTCCGCACAGAAATGGAGAAGTTTATTACCGATTCTAAAACCGTAGTGAAGGTGAGGGGCAAGGGTCTGCTGAATGCCATTGTCATCAACGATTCGCCCGAGGGCAAAATGGCTTGGGAGATTTGCCTCAAATTGCGCGACAACGGTTTACTGGCCAAGCCAACCCACGGTAACATCATCCGTTTTGCGCCACCGCTGGTGATGACCGAGGAGCAGTTAATGGAATGTATTGACATCATCAAGCGCTCCATCAACCAATACGAAGCAAGCCGCGGCTAGGCGTGTTGCTTACATTTGCTTTTATCTTTGCCCGCGTAGCCAATCAAAGGTGCGCGGGTTTTTTCTGCGACCACCCGAAAAGATAAACACAACCAAATGACCACAGCTGCAATTATTACGCTCATCATCATTGGGTTGGCAATTGGGCTTTTCGTTTGGGAAAAATTCTCCGCTGATCTTGTAGCCCTGCTCGCCATGGTGGCTCTCGTCTTTACAGGCGTGCTCACCCCCGAAGAAGGCATTGCTGGTTTTGCCAATCCCGCCACCATTACCGTGGCTTTCATGTTTGTAATCAGTGCGGCTCTGCTTAAAACCGGTGCTATGCAGGTGGTTGCGCTGCGGCTCGCTGCAGTGTTCAAGACCAACTTTAACCTGGGCATGTTTTTAATGTTGCTTCTAATCGCCGTTACATCTGCGTTTATCAATAACACGCCGGTGGTTGCGGTATTTCTCCCGGTGGTTATTAAAATTGCCCACAGTTCGGGTAAAGCGGCTAGTAAAATGCTTATTCCCTTGTCATATGCCTCCATTCTGGGAGGTGTGTGCACACTGATAGGAACTTCTACCAACCTGCTTGTGAACGGTATGGCGGTTCAGCGAGGCTTGCCGGCCATAGGCATGTTTGAGTTTACGCTGATGGGACTGGTTTTTCTCGTTGCCGGATTGTTGTACATCATGTTTGCTGGAATTCGCGTGCTTCCCACACGAAAGCTCAACGAATCTCTTCAGGAGCGATACGAATTGCGTAAGTATCTCTCAGAAATAGAGTTGCTACCCGAATCACCCTGGGTGGGACATCGTATTATGGACAGCGAGCTTGCGCGAGATGTGGGCCTGGACATCATCGAGGTGAGGCGGGGAGAAGAGGTATTTCCGATGCCACCCGGTGATTTTGTGCTGCGTAGCTACGACAAACTCAAGGTACGTTGTGACGTGGAGAAGCTTAAAACCTTGAAAGACCGTGAGCGAATTTCCATGAATACCAGTGTAAAATTAGGAGATAATGACCTGATGGGCGCGCAATCCTCGCTGGTAGAGCTTGTGGTAACGGTAGAGTCGGAATTTGTAAATAAGACATTGAAGGAGGTTGATTTCCGGCGAAGTTTCCGCGCTATTCCTATCGGGATTCGCCATCGTGAAGCACTTATGCACGATCATTTGTACGACGTTATTCTTCAACCCGGAGACATTATTCTGGCCGAAGTTAAAACCCACTACGTAGAGGAGTTGCGGAAAATGGAGCAACATTCGCCATCGCCTTTTATACTTCTTTCGGAAGACAAGGTGCGCGATTTTGATCAGGCAGGTTTCCGCAAGGTGCTCGCGATAGTTGCTGCCATGGTAGGGCTGGTATCATTTGGTGTGCTGTCTATTTTGCCGGCCTCGGTGGCAGCTGTGGTGCTTTTGGTGCTTATTGGCCAGCTTAATATGAAAGAGCTCTATCAGGCCATTAACTGGAAGATTGTGTTTTTGATGGCCGGCACCCTGAGTTTCGGAGCAGCCATGCATAAATCCGGTTTGGATGTGGTGGTCGCAGGCGGTATTACTACACATGTTGGTATGTGGGGACCTATTGCCGTGCTTTCGGCGCTGTATCTCATAACCTCACTTTTTACCGAAATTATGTCGAATACGGCCGCCGCGGCCTTGATGACTCCCATTGCCATTTCAGCCGCACTGGGCTTGGATGTGAGTGTGATGCCGTTTCTTATCGCGGTAATGTTTGCCGCGTCGGCTAGCTTTATGACCCCCATTGGTTACCAGACCAATACCATGGTTTACGGCACCGGCCATTATCGGTTCGCCGATTTCCTGCGAATAGGTGCTCCGTTGAATTTACTGTTGTGGATTCTGGCCACCCTGTTGATTCCGGTACTCTTCCCATTTTAGGAGCACAAAAAAAACCGGAGTTCTGCTGAACCCCGGCTTTTGAATCCGTTTAATTGCGAAGATTAGCGCTGCTCAATCGGCTTGTACTGACGATCTACTGAACCGTTGTATATCTGGCGGGGACGTCCTATCGGCTCGCCGCGTTCAATCATTTCTTTCCACTGGGCAATCCATCCGGGTAAACGTCCGATGGCAAACATTACGGTAAACATTTCGGTGGGGATACCAATGGCGCGGTAGATGATACCTGAGTAGAAATCTACGTTGGGGTACAGTTGACGATCTACAAAGTACTCGTCTTTCAGTGCGTGCTCTTCTAGTTTCTTGGCAATTTCCAGTACCGGGTCGGAGATGCCCAATTTGTTCAATACGTCGTCGCAGGCTTTTTTGATGATGCGAGCCCGCGGGTCGAAGTTTTTGTACACGCGGTGTCCGAAGCCCATCAGTCGGAAGCTGTCGTTCTTGTCTTTGGCTCGATCAATCCAGCGGTCAATATTTCCGCCGTCGGCCTTAATCATTTCGAGCATTTCGATTACCGCCTGGTTGGCACCTCCGTGGAGCGGGCCCCAGAGTGCTGCAACCCCTGCAGAAATAGAAGAGTAGAGGTTTGCCTGCGATGATCCCACAATTCGAACAGTGGACGTAGAGCAGTTTTGTTCGTGATCGGCGTGCAGAATCAGAAGTTTGTTCATGGCGTCGGCCACCACGGGATCTACCTCGTAATCGAAGGTAGGCATGGCAAACATCATGTTCAGGAAGTTTTCGGTGTAGCCCAACGAATTTTTTGGGTAAATGGTGGGCTGCCCCAAAGAGCTTTTGTATGCCTGGGCCGCCAGTGTGGGTATTTTGGCAATCAGGCGGTGCATGGTGAGGTCAATAGCCTCTACCGAGCGATTGGGGTTTTGCGCCTCGGGGTAGTAGGTTGAGAGCGATGCCAACATAGCTGATAGAACACCCATGGGGTGTGCGCCGGTGGGGAATGCCTCAAAAATGCGCCGAAGGTCTTCGTGAACCAGGGTGTGATGCGTTATACTGTTCTCAAAGAACTCCATTTGCTCCTTGTTCGGAAGATCACCGTAAATCAAAAGGTAGGCTACTTCCAGAAAAGATGCTTTTTCGGCGAGTTGCTCGATGGGATAGCCGCGATAATGTAGGATTCCTTTTTCACCATCCAGGAAGGTGATTTTGCTCACGGTGGCACCTGTGTTCTTGTATCCTGAATCCAGGGTAATGTACCCGGTAGTGGCTCTTAACTTACTGATATCAATGGCCTTTTCTTTTTCAGTTCCCTCTACAATGGGTAGCTCGTATGTTTGGCCATCCAGAATTAATTTCGCGGTTTCGCTCATGGATAAATATGATTTTTATGGGTGATTATTAAGGCGCCGCAAGATAGCAAATCTTT
>REDV01000103.1 GCA_007695365.1 Cryomorphaceae bacterium
TGGGGCAAGCAATTCGGCTATGGTGAAATCAGCAGCAGGGAAGAGTTTCGCGAACGGGTGCCGCTGCAGAGCTATGAAAGTTTGCAGCCTTGGATTGAGCGCATCATGAAAGGCGAGCAAAACCTCTTATGGCCGTCGGAAATTAGTTGGTTTGCGAAATCATCGGGCACTACCGCGGCGCGCAGCAAGTATTTGCCCGTAAGCCGCGAGTCTATTGAAGATTGCCACCTCAAAGGCGGTAAAGACCTCGCTGCATGCTACTACCACAACAACCCCGACGCAGCGCCTTACAGCGGTAAAACCCTTTCCATGGGCGGCAGCGCGTTTCCCAACCCCTACCGCAACGACGATTCGTACACCGGCGATTTGTCGGCCATTATTCTCAAAAACCTTCCCATTTGGGCCGAGTTCAAACGCATTCCCGACAGAAGCACCGCGCTGATGGAAAACTGGGAAGAAAAGATTGAACGCATCGCTCAACTCACCATGCGCGAAGATGTGAGCACCATGATTGGCGTTCCGTCGTGGACGCTGGTCTTGCTCAAGCGCATTCTGGAAATCACCGGAAAAACCGACATCCGCGAAGTGTGGCCCAATCTCGAGTTGTTTATGCACGGCGGAGTGAGTTTCAAGCCGTATGAAACGCAATACAAGCAGCTCATCAGCGGCAACATGCACTACTACCAGAGCTACAATGCGTCGGAAGGTTACTTTGGCATTCAAGACCGAAACAATGTGGAGGATATGCTCCTCACGCTGGATTACGGCATTTACTATGAGTTTATTCCCATGGAAGAGTGGGACAAAGAGCATCCTCGCACGCTCACCCTTGAGGAGGTGACCACCGGAGTACAATACGCGTTGGTGATCTCCACCAACTCCGGTTTGTGGCGTTACAAAATCGGCGATACGATTAAATTCACCAGCGTGGCGCCCTACCGCATGGTGGTTAGCGGGCGTACCAAGCATTTTATCAATGCCTTTGGCGAAGAGCTGATCATTGAAAATGCCGAGGAAGGTTTGCGTGCGGCGTGCGAAGCCACCGGTGCAGCCATAGCAGAATTTACAGCGGGGCCCATTTACATGAGCAATGGTGGAGCCAGCGGACACGAATGGCTCATTGAGTTTGAGCGTCCACCAGCAGACCTTGGGCAATTTGTGGACGTGCTGGATACCAGATTGCGCCAGGTAAACTCTGATTACGACGCCAAGCGAAGCAACGACTTGAGCATTGCCCGACCCGTGTTGCACGTGGCGGCAAGGGGCACCTTTTACAACTGGCTGAAGCGAAACAACAAACTTGGAGGCCAGCATAAAATACCAAGGCTCAGCAACGACCGCCGTTTTCTGGACGAAATTCTGGAACAGCATTTGGTAAACCCGCAAGCATGAAGCACCTGATTTTTGCGCTATTGATTGCATCCTTTGGAACAGCCTGGGGGCAATCCAACTGGGAGGAAACCGGCTACGAACTGCTCTCCACCACCGAAAAAAGCCACGACCTGATGTGGGCAGATAACCTGCAAAACTTTTACCTCATTCGCGACAGCGGGCTCGAGATGTACCAGCCCGGAGGCAAGATGCTATTCAAAAACAGCCAGATGAACCTCGGAAACATCACCACGGCCGATTTTAATTTTTCGCTCAAACCGATGCTTTTTTTCCGGGAATTAAACAGCATCGTTATTCTCGACAACACCCTGAGCATGCAGGGAAACCCCACCAAGTTAAGCAATAAACACCTCAACTGGGTTACAGCCGCCTGCAAATCCATTGACAACCACTACTGGTTTTTTGACATGCAGAATTTTGAGCTGGTGCGCACCGATATGTCATTCCGAAGGGTGCGCTCTTCGGGGAATGTATCGCAACTGGTGGGTTTTGATATCAACCCCACCTTTATGGTGGAGCACAACAATTGGCTGTACGTCAACAACCCCGAAACGGGTATTTTGGTGTTTGATATTTTCGGCACGTACTTCAAGCAGATTCCCATTTCCGGACTCGATTATTTTCAGGTTACCGATCAGTTTATTCTGTACCTGAGAGACAACCAACTGCGCCAGTACAATCTGAGAACTTTTCAGGAAGCCGTGATAGACCTCCCCCACCCCAACCTGAAAAATGCTTTGGTGGTAAAGAATATGCTGTTTTTATCGGACGGCAAGCAGGTGTGGGTGTATAGGAGAAGGGGGTGATGAGACGATTGGCCGATTGGCCGATTAGACAATTAGACAATGGGGACCAGGCATGGTTACGAATTCTGAAAAGGAAGAAAGCAAAAACCCCCGCCGTACCCGCGAAGCTCTGCTTCGTGGGGCATTTAATCCAGTAAGCTCTGCTTACCTTCACAAACCTTCTGTTTTAATCCCCCTGTCTCGCGCAAGCATTAGCGCAGCGGTGCTTGTGTGAAAGTCTCATTCGATTAACCTGATATCCAACAGCCCTTTTTCTGCGGCGTAATCGCGCGCGCTGCTATAAACATAATCCTCCGGACGGCTGACAAATCCCGCCACCACCGGGTTATTGTGAATGTAATCTAGCTTTTGATTGAGAATGTAGTTATCCCATAGCTCAATAGGGTGATTGTCTTGCTGCCAGAACTGAAATGACTTGTTATTACTGTTTTTCTTTCCCGCCCGTTCCATCAGCCAAAGCATCCAATCTTTTCTGCTTTCCTGGATATTGTTTTTGATTTCTTTCTTCAACTCTCTTGAAGTATGACTCTTAAAATCCCGCATGATGTTCTCGAGCTTTTCCTGGTGTGTTCCAATGATTAAATGAACATGACTTGTCATTATGCACCAGGCATATACATCCAGGCCTTTTTGATTCTGACAGAAACTCAAACTGTCGAGGAGAATATCCTTGTATTCGTTTCTTACAAAGACATCTATCCAATAAACTACCGCGAAGCTTACAAAGTATAACTGGTTTTGATCACGAAATTTGTACCGAACGCTCATGTTTTGAATTTACGAATTTTTGGTTTCGGCACACAAGCACCGCTGCGCTAATGCTTGCGCGAGAGGGGG